>JAGHCC010000215.1 GCA_021160685.1 Desulfobulbaceae bacterium
ATTTTCGACCGGCTACAGGCAGCCAGTCGAAAAGGAAAATCTTTTAGCGGTAAATCTGTAGCTTTGTAAATCAATTAATGGTTGTGTGAAATTGCTCCCTCGAAATAGGCAAGTGAGAGTAGAGTGAAGACAAACGTTTGCACAATTGCGACAAATAGTCCCAAAAAGGCGATTGGCACCGGAACAATTATCGGGCAGAGCATTACGAAAATAGCAGCAACTAAGTGGTCACCCATGATATTTCCGAAAAGACGAAGAGAGAGTGACATGGGCCGAGCCAAGTGACCAATAATCTCAATTGGAATCATTAACGGGGCGAGCCAGAGGAAGGGGCCGACAAACTGTTTCAGATATTTAGGGCCGTGTTCTTTCCAACCATAAACATGGGTCATGCAGAAAACAGTTAGAGCACAACCGGCTGTGGTGTTAATATTTCCGGTCGGTGGGTTAAAACCCGGGATCAGGCCGGATAAGTTAGAGAAAAGAATAAAGAAAACTCCGCCACCAATGACACACAGAAATTTTCGGGCAACATCACCACCCAAACTGTCACTGATTATCTTCAATATACCTTCAACCATTGCTTCAAGTACATTTTGCAGAGTAAATTTACCCTCGGGAATAATTAAATCCTCGGGGTCGCATTTACGAATCTTACGCGTGCCCAGCAAAACCATAATAACGATAATCAGTGAGATTAGAATGGCGTTGGCAACGTGTTCTGGGATGGTGTTCAGGCCGGGGATAAATCCGACCCAGGTAATTGCGGGAGCGTGATGCATAATCTTTCCTCAAAGTGACTGATTATTAAACTTCAGCCATATCTCTGTTATAAAATGGCTGATGCTATTCGTCGTCAGGCCCGGACTCAGTCTGGGGTTTGCTGAAAACTAAAAATGTCATTGTCTCAAAAGCGATACTGCCAAATAGGGCCGAAAAACCGATGAGAAAACCGAACGGTTGACACATATGTGTCAGGATAACGGCTATAGTGATAATTGCTAGACCCAGTGTCAGCAATAGAAGCTTCAGGGCAAGTTTGCCGGCTGATTTAACTTCAATGCCTTCGGCGCCGGCTTCACCAAAAGCGTGGCTGATCAAGATACTCAAAGAGAAAAAGTAGAAGAACGCGAGCAGCCCGCCGACCATTACTCCAGCTACGCCAATCTGTTCAATATCGATCAGCTTGGCACTCAGTGTCAGCACTGCCGTAACAATAAGGATAAAAAGATTGATTCGCAGTAATCGTTTGTCTTTCATTTATGAGATAACCTACCGATTCCCGGCATCTTCTTCATCCTGCTCTTTCTCAAGCTCTTTTAACGCCTGATAGACCCGTTTAAAACCGGCCGTAACTCCGCACAATAGTAAAAAAATTGTCAGCCAAGGTGAGGTGTTGAGCCAACGATCAAGATAGTAGCCGCCCAACACGCCGATGGCAACAGAAAATCCAAGCTCAAGACCGACCGTACTGTAACGGCTTACCTGACTGAAAACCTTCTTGAATTTCGGCTCTTCCGGCTTGATCTTCCCCGGTTTCAGGGGGACTGGATTCAGCTTCTTTGACACCGTAAAAGCTATCTCCTTACAGATCCGGCCGAGTTTGAAATCCTGTCCGAAGTTTCAGTATGTTTTTCAAGCTTCTTGTTAAAGAACATTAATTGAAAAATGTCGCGCCCCCTTAGCATAAGCCGCCGCGTGAAGTCAAGTTCAAATTGATTTGAGAGCGACTTTGACAGATTCGAGGGTTTTATCAAGGTCATCTTGGCTGTGAGCTGCCGAGATAAAACCGGCTTCATATTGCGATGGAGCCAGGTAGATGCCCTGATTCAACAGGGCCGCAAAGTATTCAGCGAAACGTTTGCAGTCTGAAGTTTGGGCGTTGCTGTAATTCTCAACCGGAGTTGCAGTGAAGTAGGTGCAGAGCATTGAACCGACTCGGTTGCAGACGTGAGGGATACCGTACTCAGAAAAGAGTGTGTCTATGCCATCACCTAAAAAGGCGGCTTTTCTTTCAAGTTCCGGGTAGGGATTTTCTTTTTTCAGAGTTCGTAGAGTCACAATTCCGGCCGCCATGGCGAGCGGGTTGCCGGAAAGGGTTCCAGCTTGATAAACCGCGCCCAGAGGTGCCAGGTGTTCCATGATCTCCCGTTTTCCACCGAAGGCGCCAACCGGCATGCCGCCGCCGACAATTTTCCCAAGGCAGGTAAGATCAGGTTTGATATTGTAGAGAGTTTGAGCCCCGCCGAAAGCGACCCTGAAGCCGGTCATGACTTCATCGAAAATCAGGACAATGCCATGTTTTGTGCAGCGTTCACGCAATCCCTGTAGAAATCCTGGCTGCGGCGGGATCGTGCCCATATTTCCGGCAATCGGTTCGACAATGATCGCTGCTATCTCATCCGCACAACTTTTGAGCAGTGCGTCGATTGAGTCCAGATCATTATAAACAGCTGAAAGGGTGTTGCGGGTAAATTCTTCAGGTACGCCAGCACTGTCGGGTACGCCAAGTGTGGTTGCGCCCGATCCGGCTTCAACCAGTAAATAGTCCACATGGCCATGGTAACATCCGGCAAATTTGACAATCTTCTTGCGGTTGGTGTAGCCGCGTGCGAGGCGGATAGCAC
>JAGHCC010000353.1 GCA_021160685.1 Desulfobulbaceae bacterium
CCTCCATATTATTCTTTTAATTCCCAATAGTTCGATAGATACACCATAAATATTTATTATCAGCAGGTGGTGTATATGAGACAGGAAAATTGTTGTAATTGCGGGGAGTTGTTTGATTTAAGTCCGAGGCACAAGAATCAGAGTTATTGCATGAAGCCGGAATGCCGCCGCGCCAGGAGGGCGGCATGGCAAAGGCAAAAAATGCACATTGATCCAGACTACAGGGCCAATCAAAAGGTGAGCAACAAGAATTGGGCACAAAACAACCCCGACTACTGGAAAGAATACCGTAGTCGCAACCCGGACAAAACCCAGAGGAACCGGATACTTCAAGGGGTGCGTAACAGGAAACGCAAGGGGACATCTGTGAATGCAAAGATGGACGCGTCTTCGATTGCAAAGATGGACGCGTTAAATCCCAGTGAAGTCGAGGTGGTAGGTCGGTTCTGGCTGGTGCCCGTGATTGCAAAGATGGACGCGTCAATGGTAAATATCCTCAGGATATCATCACCTTAGGTTTGATTGCAAAGAAGGACTCGTTAGGAGGTTGGCCGTGATTGTGATAATTTTTATTGCAAACCTTGGTAAAGGAGGCGGTCATGACGGAAAAAAGGATTCTCAATCCGGACAAGGTCAGGCGTATTGATGGTGGTTTTAGTTTTATCCCCCATCGTTTTATCACGGACGGCTTTCTGGGGGCTTTAAGCCAGAAGGAGATCCTTCTTTACATGTTTCTTGTTTTGGTTTCGGACCGAAACGGGCTTTCGTTCTACAGCTATGACTCGATCTGTTCCCATCTTGAATTCAGTGTTGATGAATACATAGAGGGAAGAAACGCCCTGATCGGCAAAGGTCTTATTGTCTTTGACGGCACCATTTTCCAGGTATTGGCTCTGCCCCCTGAACCGATGGAGTGCAGGAAAAAAGGGGGTGTTAAATATGATTGACAGGCAGATAATTTTCGAGGTCCACAGGCTCAAAAACATGGGGTATTCTCAGCGAAAGATTGCCAGGGAGCTCAGGCTGGGGCGCGACACGGTGGGGCGATATCTAAAAGAGCCGGACAGGGTATATGCCGCAAACAAATCCAGGCCGAGCAAGCTGGATGCATATCATGACCTCATAGATCAGATGCTGGAAAAATACCAGTATGCACATGCACCGGTAATCCTTCAGCGCCTCAAAACCGAGGGGTTTGACGGAGAGATCTCCATTGTACGTGGATATCTTCGCAAAAAGCGGGGACAACTTAAAAGCCGCCAGGCCTTTATACGATTTGAATCACCACCTGGCAGACAGATGCAGATCGACTGGGGTCATTTCAATACACTGACCTATGGCAACACAAAAAGAAGGCTCTACGCCCTGGTGGTAACCGAGGCCCACAGCCGCATGCTCTATGTTGAATTTACCCATTCTCAGAGACAAGAGGCCCTGCACCAGGGCCTGTTATCTGCCTTTAAGTTTTTTGGCGGCACACCTCAAGAGGTAATTATGGACAATATGCTGACCGCAGTGATTGAACGTCAGGGCTCGGTTATACGTTATAATGATGCCTTCCTGGATTTTCTAAGGGTATTCGGGATCAATCCGAAGGCCTGTAATGTAAGGGCGCCATATGAAAAGGGAAAGGTGGAACGAAGCATCGGGTATATCCGTCAGAACTTCTGGCCATTGCGGTCTTTTAAAGATCTTAGTGATGTGCAGGCCCAGATGAGGGGGTGGCTCAACAGCACAGCCAATGTACGTGTTCACCAGACCACGGGAGAACGTCCGTCTGAGCGCTTTGACAAGGCAGCCCTGAGACCTTTACCACAGATGCTGCCTGACTGCAGAGAGACCACGAGTGTGGTGGTACATAAGGATTTTGCAGTACAGTTTGACGGCAACGCATATACCGTACCGCCCTGGAGCATCGGAAAACAACTCACCATCAAGGCAGATCAGACTGCTGTCAGTATCTATCATAAGGACAAGCTGATCGCGACGCATAAAAGATGCTGGGAACGTAAAAAACGCATTGAGATCCCGTCTCACCAGGAACAGGTGCGCAAGCTGCACAAAAGGCTGTGGCAGGATCGTCAGGTAGCCATGTTTTCATCCCTGGGTACAGAAGCACTGGATTACATTGAGGCCCTTGCCGGGGCGAGACAACCCATCAAAAAAAACGTCATCAGGATGCTGGCCCTCAAGGATGAGTACGGGGTCACTTCGCTTATTTACGCAATCCGCAAAGCCATGGAGTACAAGGCCTACGGGGCTGACTATATAGAGAACATCCTTTATCAGGAGATGACCCCGCAAAAAAAACATCCGCCTCTCAAAATGAGGAATGACGCCTTGAACCACATACAGCTCACAGAACCATCCCTGGCCGAGTATGACACGTATGTCCTCAAAAGGAGGCATGAAAAAGATGATTGAAACCGTAAGTGAAAAATATAAGGCATTAAGAATGAGGGCATCCTGCGAAAACCTTCCCCAGGTCATGGAGATGGCAAGCCAGAAGAACTGGCCAGCCCTGAGTGTTATTGATCACCTCCTTGATCTGGAACTGGAATCCAGGAGACAAAACAGGATGGCTCAATGCTTCAAACAATCCAAACTCAATGAGAAGCCAACTATCGACCAGTTCGACTTCAACTTCCATATTTCGCGCAAGAATCAGAAGAGCCGGATACTGAACCTTCTGAACCTTGAATTTATCAAGAACCAACAGGATATTATCTTCATCGGCAATCCCGGGGTCGGCAAAACCTTCCTGGCCAAATGTATCGCCTATGCTGCCACCTTATCCGGCATCAAGACACTCTTTACCACCACCATGGATATGATCAACCATTTGACCACGGCAGAAGTCGACCATTCCCTGCTCAAAAAACTGCAATACTATCAATCGTTTGATCTCCTTGTCTGTGACGAGATCGGATATCTTCCGCTCAATGCACAGGGTTCAAATCTGTTTTTCCAGGTCATCAGCCAAGGGCATAAAATAAGGTCTACCATTATAACGACCAATCTGTCCTTTGCCCACTTGGGAAACATCTTTGATTCTACCATCCTGGCAGCAGCGATCGCTGACCGACTCGTTTACAACTCGGAGATCCTTGTCTTGGAGGGACCAAGTTATCGGAAAAGACAAAAAATTAAAAAAGCAACCTGAATAAAAACAACATAGGGACCATCGCCAATACATGTTCTGCGTGCCCGCTGAATGCCCGCATCACACTGCTGCGTCCTGCGCACTGACTGGCCTACTTCTATCCGACGTTTTTGGCCCTGTTCCTGGTCGGTGATGACACCAAAAACCCCTTTTTCCTAGAAAAAGCCCTGTCTCTCAGGATCGAATCATTAAAGA
>JAGHCC010000305.1 GCA_021160685.1 Desulfobulbaceae bacterium
CCGGTTGAAAAATCAGATCCATGCCGGCCATCCGGGAAGAAAGTCCATCTCCCTTGTTCTCCTTGTTGACGGGAAGGATGAGGGCAAGATGCGGATGTCAGGAGATCTTCATCTTTATGATAATGTTGTCTGTGCGGGTCGTGATTTGGCCCGTAATACAGTTTTGAGCGCCAATGATCTGCAGATTGAGAGTCGTGATATTTCTGGATGGAGGCAAAATTTTCTTATAGATCCGGAAGAGGCGGTGGGTAAACAGCTTAAAACCCCTCTGAAAGCCGGCGCAGTGCTGCTTGACCGTTTTCTCATGGCTCCGGTGTTGGTCAAGAGGGGGGATCAGGTGGTTATTTTGGCCCAATCAGACCGGTTCCGGATTACGGCACTTGGTGAAGCGAAAACAGCGGGGGGCAGAGGTGAGATGATTCGGGTCAAAAATTTGATGAGCCGAAAATCGCTTCTCGCCAGGGTAAAGGACAGTGGTCTTGTCGAGGTCGATTTTTAACGGAGTTAAGGACAAATTTGTAGCCCTACCCGAATCGTTACATGGAGTTTTTATGATGAAAATGAATATCTGGCAAAAGAGGTTTGTGAGTGTCAGTCTGGCGTTTGTCCTGGCCGGCTGTGCTGTTCCACAGGAAAGCAAGGAAGCTGCCATGCCGGATCGCTACAGTCTGCCGTCTGTCAAAGAGGAGAAAATTCAGCCGGAGGAAGGATCTCTTTTCAGCGACAATTCCCCGGACCTTTATCAGGACAGCAGGGCGCGAAATGTAGGTGATATTCTCATGGTGGAAATTGTTGAAAAATCAAGCGGTAAAAAGAAGGCAGAAACCACAACAGAACGTGAGTCCGAAGTCACAGCCGGTATTTCTTCATTTTTCGGTTTTGAGACCTGGCTGGCAAACAAAAACTCCAATTTTATACCTTCGGATCACAGCTTGAGCGCCAAAATGATCAATGATTTTGAGGGGACCGGCGAAACAAACCGGGACGACACATTGGTGGCAACGATTTCTGCCAGGGTTATCGATAAAACCATGGACGGCAACCTGGTGATTCGGGGTTATCGGGAAATCAGGGTTAACAACGAAACCCAGTTCATTATTCTCTCCGGCATTGTCAGGCCCCGGGACGTCACCGCCAACAATACGATCCAATCTTCAAAGATTGCCGAAGCCCGCATTGAGTACAGCGGCACCGGCATTATCAGTGAAAAACAGCAGCCTGGCTGGTTTGCCAGGGGGCTGGATGTGGTCTGGCCGTTTTAGGCACAGAGAAGGTAGGCAAAAACTTCCCTTTTTTGCCTACAGCGCCTGTGAAGGAAAAGACCGTGTATTGTGAGATATGCATATTATTTTATTTTTTTTGTTTATAATTTCAAGGTGATACGAGCATGGCATCATTGAAAGTATAAGTTGGCATATCCCTTGCTGTTTTCTCTGGTTAACATCAAAAAATAGGTCGAAATTATGAATAAACCGATTCAATCGAGAAAAATAATACCGCTTCTGACGCTGCTCTGTTTTGTTTTATTCAGCGTTCCGCAAGAGTGCGAAGCGTCCCGGCTCAAGGATCTGGCCTCGGTCAAGGGGGTCAGGAGCAACCAGCTTGTCGGCTACGGACTGGTTGTCGGTCTTGAGGGAACCGGGGACGGCAACAAGGCGACCTTTACGACCCAGGCCATGGCAAATATGCTTGAAAACATGGGTGTCCACGTCAACCAGAATGACCTCAAAGTTAAAAATGTTGCCGGGGTTATGATTACGGCAAGCTTGCCGCCCTTTGTCAAGATCGGCCAGACGATTGATGTCACCCTCTCTTCCCTGGGCGATGCCGATTCACTCCAGGGAGGAACACTGGTCGCCACACCGCTTAAGGCTCTTGATGGCAAGGTGTATGGGATGGCCCAGGGCCCGGTTAGTATTGGAGGTTTTGAGGTCAAGGGCGTTTTTGATCAAAAGGTACAGAAAAATCATACTACTGTCGGACTTATTCCAAACGGCGCCACTGTGGAGCGGGAAGTTCCGGTCTCCTTTTCCGGCAAGGAGTCCATTTTTCTCAATCTCAACCGAGCCGATTTTACTACCGTTACACGCACAGTGAAAGCGATAAACGGATTTCTGAACGGTTCTTTCGCAAAGTCTCTGGACGGAGCCACCGTTGAAGTCAAGGTACCTGAAGAGTACTCAAACAACGAAATATTCTTAATTGCGGCCTTGGAAGAACTTGAAATCGCCCCGGACAACCGGGCCAGAGTCATTATCAACGAACGTACCGGCACCGTGGTTTTAGGTGGTAATGTCAGGATTGCGGAGCTGGCCTTGACCCACGGGGATCTTTCTATCAGCGTGAGCAGGCAGTGGGGTGGTTCCAGAGGGGCTGATGAAGATATTAAGGTCGGCGAGGAGGCAAATAAACTCATTCATATGCCTCCTGGTGTTTCCCTGGGAGATTTGGTCAAAGCTCTTAATTCCCTGGGCGCCACCCCAAGGGATCTCGTCGCAATCCTGCAGTCGATTAAGGCATCCGGAGCTTTGCAGGCTGAGCTGGAGATCATTTAAATGAAACTTACTTCGCCGCTTATAAATGAGCTTAAGGGAACAGCCGGGTCTACCGATACGGTACATGACAAACGTGTTTTGACTGGTTCTGAAAATAAAAAATTACGTCAGGCCTGCTCGGATTTCGAGGCTCTTCTTTTAAATAAACTGGTGTCGTCCATGCGGGAGTCTCTTCCCGAGGGCGGTCTTTTTGAAAAAAGTTTCGGTGAAAAGATGTTTCAGTCCATGCATGATGAAGAGTTGAGCCGACAGATGGCAAGCGGTCGGGGAACAGGGCTGGGAGAGCTTCTTTATCAAAAAATTAACCGACAAGTGAACGGTAACAGCGGGAGATAGGTGTGAGCGGACAAAATAGCAGAAAGAAAGAGCCTGTTGCCGGTCAATACGCGGGGCTGGCATCACTTGAAGAACTCCTTAACATGCAGACCGGGCATTGCCGGGGATTTTTGCGGACTCTGGAGGAAGAAAAACAGGCCTTGGTCGATATGGACATACAGCTTCTTATCTCCATTACCGCTAAAAAAGAGTATCAACTGGGACGGCTGACGCATCTCGACAAACTGGTGCGGGAGAAAGTCGTGGAAATCAGCAATACCCTGGGACAGGGAAAGGTTGAAAAGTTGTCCTCCCTTCTTGCCTTTTTTGACGAAAATGACGGCGCAATTCTCCAACGTCATATTCGCACGCTGGTGGGTCTGCGCGGGGAAATTCGCGACAGAAATATCATCAATCGGAAGTTCACCATGGATACGTTGAGTTATATTGAAAACGGAATTTCATTAATCACCGGCGGGATCGAGACGGACAAACGGTATCATGCCGGCGGTATGAGCCGATTGAGTGGCGGGCCGGCCCTGATCAGCCGGGAGGTCTAGATATGCCTGGAATTTCCAGTGTCTTGAATATCGCTAAGGAGGCGCTGCTGGCCCATCAGCTGTCAATCAGTGTGTCTGGCCACAATATTGCCAATGTGGATACACCTGGCTACAGTAGGCAGACTCTGGCCCTGAAGACATCGGTTCCCACTCCGGAGGGCGTTGGGTTTTTCGGCAACGGGGTTCGGGGTGAAAGAATTGCCCGCCATTATGATCAGTTCATGGTGCAAAGCCTGACGGATCAGAATGCCGTTGTCAGCGGGCTTAAAGCCCAGCAGCAATCCATGCGGGTGGTGGAGACCATATTCAATGAGGCCCCGGGACTGGCCTTAAATGACCTGATGAGCTCCTACTGGGAAAGCTGGCAGGAGCTGACCGATCATCCGGAACTTCTTTCCGCCCGCCAGAATGTGGTGCAGCAGGCCGAGCTGATCAATGCCCAGCTCCAGTCCATGAGCGCTGAGGTAATCCAGACCCGCCACGATATCGGCATCAGCATCCAGTCCAACGTGGATAACGTTAACTCCCTGGCCCAGCAGATTGCCCAGCTGAATGGCCAGATTTCCGCCAATGAAACTGATATCAAGAAACAGAACGATCTGCGGGATACCCGTGATCTGCTGTTGACGGAAATGTCCGAGGCCGTGGAGATCAACTATTTTGAGACCAACACCGGCGCTTACACCATCATGCTCACCGACGGCCATACCCTGGTGGAGAATAATGAATCCTGGCGTGTAAAATGGAAAGATGACAAGCTCCACTGGCTGAGCAAGGCTGCCGACGGCAGGGAGACGGAGATCCCCATTGGCTCGGGACATGAACTCGGCGGCGCAATCGGCGGTCAGATGGAGGTGTACAGCCATTTGGCTGAGGATGATCCGGACAACTATTACGGCCGCCTCAATGCTTTGACCAACGCCTTTATTCGGGAAGTCAATCAGCAGCATGCCCAGGGTGTGGGCATGGTTCGTTTCTCGGAACAGATTACAGGCTCAGAGCTAGCGGTTGATACGACATTGCTCAACGCGGATATCGATGAAACTCTTGCTTCTACGGCCATTACCGCCGGCAGCATGGAAATCAACGGACGCAGCATCGGTAGAATTGAAGGCAGTTTTGCCACGGAAGGCCTGGCCATGGGCAAGGCCTATAACACGGCCACGGCCATCAACGATGCCATCTGTGGCGTGAATGCAAAACTGACCACCCAGGTTGCCGGAGACGTGATCTCTACGGGTTTGTTGGCAGGGGAAAGTGTTGCTTTTACAATCAACGGGATTGACGTTTCGTACACGGCCGCAGCAAACGAGACAACGACCCAGACGGCCAATAATGTTGTCGGGGCGATTAACAGCGCTATCGACGTCTATAACCTTGACCCGGCCCACAGCCCCAAGATGACCCTTGAAGCGGTTTACGGCGATGGAGCCAACGGCGGCGCTGTTGATTCCATCATCCTGCGCAATACCAATCAGGGCGACGAATCGAGAATTATCATTGACGGGGCTGAAGACACAGCCCTTGAGCTGCAACTCGGTCTTGCCGATGGTATCTATGTGGCGGATGCCACCCATAATACCGGTATTGTCTCCATGTTTTCCGATGAGCCCATCACCATTGCTGCCGGCACGGATGACCGCTATATTGAACAGCTTGGGCTTGGCGGCGGCAATATCAGCTCAACTGATGACAGCGGCGACGGTAAACTTCTTTTTACCAAGGAAGATAATATGGTGGCGGCCTCTCTGCAGGGATTCAAATATGCTGATGAGCTGCAGACCGACGGCACCAGTTTTAAAATCTGGCTCTATAATGATGATGACACTCTGGCCCTGGCCCAGCCGGTTGAGGTTTCCATTGAGCGGGCCTACACGCTTGGAGATGTGGCGGATGCCATTAATGCGGCGCTTAGCAATGCCAGCGGCGAGAGTCAGCCTTGGGTTGCAGCCACAGTTGCTGGGAATAAACTTGTGTTGACCCCGGACACCAGTCATAAATTTGCCTTTGGCGGCGATGAAACCAATCTGCTGGCAACCGCAGGAATTAACACCTTTTTTTCCGGTCACAGCGCCAACACTATTGGCGTTAATGAGTTGATCGTCAACGATTTGGATAACCTCGCTGTGGGCACAGTGAGTGAAAATGGTGAAATATTCCAAGGAGATAACTCCAACGGGTTGCTGGTCACTAATATCCAGCGGAATGAATATGTGCAATTTACCGGCGGTATCACCGATACCCTTGACGGTTTTTATAACGCCTTGGTGGGTGAAATCGGCCTGACCGGAAAAACCGTTGACCGGGATCTGGAATTTAACTCCCTGGTTATCGATCAGATGAATGCCATGCGGGACAACACCTCCGGTGTTTCCCTGGATGAGGAGATGGCCAACCTCATCAAATTTCAGCATGCCTATTCAGCAGCGGCAAAGCTGATTACCATGTCCGATGAAATGTTGCAAACTCTGCTGAATTCGGTCTAACCCACTAAAGCGGAAGAAAACATCAGATTTTTTAGGATAAGTGCCTTGTCGTAGCGGCTTATCCTTGTTTCAAAAGCTACTTCCAGTTTCTTGTTTGTTATACCCCTCAAGAGGGTACTGAAAAGAGTGACAGACCTTCAGGAATAAGGCACTAAAAGGATAAGCCCATGCGAACCACAATGAGCACGATTTATTCCGGTATCCTGAGTAATCTGAACAGCATAAATTCAGATATGAACAGGATCAACAGTCAGATCTCGTCTGGCCGGCAAATGTCAAAGATTTCCGACAATCCGGTCAATCTGGTCAGCGCCCTCAGTCTGCGCAGCAGCCTGGCCGAGATCGGGCAGTACCAGGACAACCTGTTGTATGGCGACTCCATGATTACAGCGGCTGAAAGCTCCCTGACCCAGATCAAGGATCTGGCTATGCGGGCCAAAACGCTTGATCTGCAGATGATTAATGACGATAAAAACTTAGAAAATCGGCAAAATGCAGCTGTAGAAATCCACCAAATGTACGAAGAGTCTATCATCCTGGCTAATACACAGATTAACGGCAAATATATTTTCGGCGGTTACCGGACCACCGGTTACACGGATGTTGAACCTGCTCCCTTTGTCGAGGGTTTGATTGACGGTTACCGTTTGAATGGTAGCCCGGAAGCGTTTGACGCCATGTCGCCGCCGGAGTGGATTGTGGCGATTGAGGCCAGTCCGCCAGAGTTTGACCTGAAAATTAACGGCATCAATGTTCCTGTACCCACCGATGATGGCTACTCAACCACATACGCTGATTCCTCGGCCGAGGCCATTGCCAATGCCATTAACTCCGTTGCCGACCAGACCGGCGTTACTGCCGGGTTCACACCGGTCTCCCTACAGGCCTCGGGAGCAGTGGAAACCGGGACCATGGACAGCGGCGATTTGATTATTAACGGTGTTGATATTTTCACCACTCCCACCAATGTCATTGCCTTGGATACGGACAATGTCCTGATGGATGCCATTAATGCCAAGGAGGCACAGACCGGCATCATGGCCAGCCGTGACGCGAGTGGGGTGCTTATCTTGATCCCAACTCCCTTGGCCAGTTCGGAGAATCTGGGCAGCGGCAGAAATCTTCATGTCGAAACATCGGCCAATGGAGAACAGCTCAGCCATTTAAACGGAAGTGATCCGGTCGGAGCTGCAAGCAAGGTTTACAAGGGCAGTGTCCAGCTTCATTCCGACCGCTCTTTTATCCTGGAATCAACACCTTTTGGCGCCAATAATTATGAAGCAGGGTTGGAGGCTCTGGGGGTGGCAGGCGGCGTTATTTCCTCCGGCGAACTTGAAGATGTCAGCGGTGACGGCAGGATAGCCGTCCAGTACATACATCAAGAAGAGGGGAATGTCCGATATTGCGGAGACCGGGAAAATGATATTCAAATCAAGGTCGGCAAACGGAGCACCATTGATGTGACGAAAAACGGTCAGGATGCCATCATGGATCTCGGTGTCTTTGACGCTTTTAACCATCTGGAAGATGCGTTAACGGGTATTAATTTCAGGACAGTGACCGGCATTCATCAGGCGGCAGATCTTAATGCTACCCTGGACAGCGGAGCAACTGGGCTTGAGGTGGAAGACAGTGATTATCCGTTTGCCAGCGGCTCTCTGGAAATTACGGTAACCGATCATTCCTACTCTCCTCCAAGGCCTGTGAGCATGGAAATACCTATTGATATAACCGAGGATACATTGAACTCGGTAGCCACAAAAATAAACGGTGTTCCTGGCCTTATGGCCTCTTGGGACGACACTGGATATCTGCAAATCAATACCACGGATGAGGAACGCTACACCTTTTCCATGACTGATAAATATAGTAATTTCCTCAGAACAACCGGCACGGACTTTGGTCAAATACAGCACCAGGCCCTTGATCAGTCTCTTACCGAACTCGATGAACTTCTGGACTCTCTGACCACACAGATTACAGATTTTGGCGCCCGGGCGAATCGTCTTCAGGTGCAAAGCAGGATTTATGAAAATCTTGAACTGTCCACTGCGGAAAATCTTTCTGAAAAACAGGATACCGACATGATTGAGGCCTTGATGCAGCTGAAGGCCAAAGAGGTGGCTTATCAGGCTGCTCTGTCGGCGGCTGCCAAGACCATGCAGATCAGTCTGGTTGATTATCTGTAAGGGAGAAATCAGAATACAGGAGCCAGGAGCCAGGAGTCAGGAGACAGAAGTCAGGAGACAGGAGACAGGAGTCAGGAGTCAGAATAGAATGTCATGAATTTGTGGACATATCCGAAAAAGTCCCCCTTAGAAAAAGGGGGATTTAGGGGGATTTTAAGCTTACGTTAACGGCATTGACCCAGAAATCAGAAGACAGATAATCCAATCGCCAGGGAGGGCGGCTGATGTTAATTCTTGCCAGGAAGGCGGACGAAGCTATCGTCATAGCAGATAATATCACCATCAGGGTACTTGAAATAAAAGGGGGACAGGTCAAGCTCGGGGTTGATGCTCCGGATCATATTGCTGTCCACCGTGAAGAAATTTATCTCCGCATTCTGGATGAAAATAGAAAAGCGGCCATGGAGGCTCCGTCCGATCTCTCAGCGCTGGCCGATGTTTTCAGGGATGCAAGTTTAAGAAAATCTCATAACAAC
>JAGHCC010000420.1 GCA_021160685.1 Desulfobulbaceae bacterium
CGGTAGCGTTCTGTTATATTTATAAGTTCAGAAAATTATTTTTTTGACTCTTCGTCTTCATAAAAAATGGAAATATTAAATTTTTGCCTGAAATGTGAGTAGGCTGCAAGCATAATGCTGTCGCAGCTAACCCTTTTTTGGTCAAGTTCCATCACTTCCCATCAATATTTCAAAACCGTTCATTTTGATCTTTATTGCGTGTTTGGTTGTTTAAAAGTTTGGAAGAAATACTTTATTTAAAGACCTGATGTTCCCGAAAAAAATAAGAGTAAACACAAAGTAGCAGGCAGAGAGTCAGCGAGATTCTGAAGATAACCCATTGATATTTTTTAAAAAATCTGCGTACATCGGATATTCACAGGCTCATAGCCTGCGTCTCCCTGTTAAAAATAAGTTTTTACGAGGCCATCAGGGTCATATTGGCTCAGAGTTGAGGAATAATGCTTCATGAAAAAGATGAAACGAGTCAGAAAAAGTTTTGCGAAAATCGGTGAGATCGTCGAGAAACCCCATCTTATCGAGATGCAGCGCGTGGCGTTTGAGAAATTTTTACAACGTGATGTTGATCCCGCAGAAAGGGATGATAGTGGCTTACAGGCCGTTTTTAAATCCGTATTCCCCATCGAGGATTTTAACGGCATGTGTCTTCTTGAGTTTGTCAGTTATAACTTCGGTGAGCCGAAATACACGGTGGAAGAATGTGTTGAACGGGGCATGACCTATGATGTCCCTATTAAAATCACAGTTCGCCTTGTTTCATTTGATGTTGATGCTGATACAGGTGTTCAGTCCATTCGTGATATTAAAGAACAGGCTGTTTATCTCGGTAGCATTCCGTTGATGACGAAAGCCGGTGTTTTTGTAATCAATGGGACGGAGCGAGTTATTGTCAGTCAGCTTCAGAGATCCCCGGGACTTTTTTATGCCCATGACAGTGGTAAGAGTCATGTCTCGGGTAAACTGCTTTATTCCGCCCGCATTATCCCTGTTCGTGGTTCCTGGGTTGATATGGAGTTTGATGCCAAGGATGTTCTTCATGTCCGCATTGACCGCCGGCGAAAATTTCCGGTCTCCACTCTTCTGAAGGCTCTTGGGTATTCAGCTTCCGATCTTCTCCGGTTCTTTTATTCTGTAGAGAAAATTTCATTTAAGAAATCCAGGGTGTTCAGAACAATTGATCCGAAAATAATTGTCGGAGAGCGGGCACCCCATGAATTGATTCATGCCGAAACTGGTGAGGTGCTGGCTAAAAAAGGCAGAAAGATCGGTAAGGCCCTGGCCCGGCGACTTGTTGAGGCTGGTGTCGACGTCTTTGAGATTGAAAAGGAGGCTCTGGTCGGCAAGCATGTAGTGGAAGATGTTTTCGATCCGGCCAGCGGAGAGGTGCTTTTGCCCTGTAATGGGGAACTGACCGGGACCATTCTTGATGGGATAATTGAAGCCGGGATCAAGTCCTTTCAAATTTTGTATATTGATGGGGTCAAAGTCACCGATGCCTTCAGCAAGACCCTTTCTCTTGATAAGGCCGCAAACACGGATGAGGCGTTGCTGGAAATATACCGCAGACTGCGGCCCAGTAGTCCTCCTACTCCAGAGGTGGCGGAATCTTTCTTTAATAACCTCTTTTTTAATCCGGATACCTATGACCTTTCTGTTGTCGGCCGTTTTAAGGTCAATGCAAAGCTTGGCGTAGATACGGATATTGAGAACCGCACTCTCACAAAGGATGACATCATGCTGGCTGTTCGCTACCTGGTCCGGCTGAAAGAGGCTCAGGGGCCGGTGGATGATATAGATCATCTTGGCAACAGGCGTGTCAGGACTGTGGGTGAGCTTGTTGAAAATCAGTATCGCATGGGCCTGGTTCGCATGGAAAGAGCTATCCGCGAGCGCATGAGCCTGCAGGAAATTGAGACGCTGATGCCTCATGATTTGATCAATCCGAAACCCATCACCGCAGCTATTAAGGAATTTTTTGGTACTAGCCAGTTGTCTCAGTTCATGGATCAGACCAATCCGCTTTCCGAGGTGACTCATAAAAGACGTCTCAGTGCCTTGGGACCAGGAGGACTGTCAAGGGAACGGGCCGGTTTTGAGGTCAGGGATGTTCATCCCACTCATTACGGCCGAATCTGCCCTGTTGAAACTCCTGAGGGTCCAAATATCGGTTTGATTGTTTCCCTGGCAACCTATGCCAAGGTAAACCGCTTTGGTTTTATTGAAACACCTTATCGTAAAGTTGTTAACCGCCGGATCACCGATGATGTCAAATATACAACCGCCCTTGAAGAGAAAATAGAGATCATTGCTCCGGCCATCCACACTGATGTCGTGAAGGGTATGATCCCGGAGGGAAATTTGATCGCCCGGCAGGAAGGTGAGGTCGTTATAACATCGGCGGACCAGATAACAAGCATGGATGTTTCTCCTAATCAACTGGTGAGTGTCGCGGCATCCCTGATTCCTTTTTTGGAACACGACGATGCCAACCGGGCGCTGATGGGATCGAACATGCAGCGTCAGGGAGTTCCGTTGCTGCGCACCGCCGCTCCTCTTGTCGGTACAGGTCTTGAGGCTGTTGTGGCCAGGGATTCCGGTGTCAGTCTCTTGGCTGGCGGGGATGGTGTTGTTGAAGAGGTTGATGCCAACAGGATTGTTGTTCGTTATGATGAATCGGGCACGGACGGCTTTAGCACAGGCATTGGTATTTATCGTTTAGGGAAGTACCGTAAGTCAAATCAGTCCACCTGTTTTACTCAGGCGCCGCTTGTTTTGCCTGGTCAGCGTATCATGAAAGACGATGTGCTGGCGGACGGGCCGGCCATGGATAATGGAGAGTTGGCGTTGGGCAAGAACATCACCATCGCCTTCATGCCCTGGCGGGGCTACAATTTCGAGGATTCAATTCTAGTCAGCGAAGAGTTGTTGAAAAATGATACGTACACGTCGCTGCATATTGATGTTTTTGAAACAGTGGCTCGGGACACAAAGCTCGGTAAGGAAGAGATCACCAGGGATATTCCCAATGTCAGTGAGGAAAGTTTGCGCAATCTGGACGATAGTGGCGTTGTCCGCATCGGCGCAGAGATTAAGCCGGGCGACATCATGGTCGGCAAGGTGACGCCAAAGGGCGAGACCCAGCTTTCTCCTGAAGAGAAACTGTTGCGGGCCATATTCGGAGAAAAAGCCGGTGATGTTAAGGATACCTCACTGCGTGTTCCTCCCGGAGTTGAAGGCGTTGTCATTGACGCCAAGGTTTTTTCCCGCAAAGGGGTTGAAAAGGATGAGCGTTCTCTTGCCATTGAAGAGATGGACATTGCCAAACTTACCCAGGATATGGATGATGAAATTAACTGCCTGAGGAAAGGGGTTCGCAACAGTTTGGCCGACATGCTTGCCGGCGAGAAAGTCAACTCTGCCGTTATTGCTAAAAACGGTGATGTTTTGCTTGATGAGGGTGGAAAAATTACTAGCACTCTTTTTGAGAAAATGCCCCTGTCTTCGATTAAAAGGATTGATTATACGCATCGTGAAAAATATGAGGGTGAGGTTGATCTTCTTCACGAACGCTGTAACAGCCAGGTGGAGCAGGTCAAAAAACGTTACCAGGCAAGGATCGACAGGCTTCGGAAGGGTGATGATCTGCCGCCGGGCGTGATCAAGATGGTGAAGATTTACGTGGCCACCAAACGGAAACTCTCTGTAGGTGACAAAATGGCAGGACGGCATGGAAATAAGGGTGTTGTTTCCCGCATTCTTCCTGTGGAGGATATGCCGTATTTTGAGGACGGGACACCTGTTGATATGGTTCTGAATCCCCTTGGCGTACCCTCCCGAATGAATGTGGGTCAGATTCTTGAAACACATCTCGGTTTCGCCGCCCTGAAATTAGGCCAGCAGTTGCATTCTTATGCCGAGAAAAATGAGACGCAGAAGATCAAGCAAAAACTGCAGACAATTTATTCTGAGGAGGAGTATCAGCGTTTGACCGAGAACTTCTCTGATGATGAGCTTGTCGATCTGGCCGGACAATGCGGCCAGGGCTTGCATGTTGCCACCCCGGTCTTTGACGGTGCCGTGGAGTCTGAAATCAGGCAGGTTCTCGTTGAGGCAGGGGTTGATGAGTTGGCTCAGTCAACCTTGTACGATGGTGTCACCGGGGAGAAGTTTGAAAATCCCGTCACCGTGGGCGTTATGTACGTGTTGAAGCTTCATCATCTTGTCGACGACAAGATCCATGCCCGTTCTACCGGGCCTTATTCCCTGGTTACCCAGCAGCCACTTGGCGGCAAGGCCCAGTTCGGCGGACAGCGGCTTGGTGAGATGGAGGTCTGGGCCATGGAGGCCTATGGGGCCGCTTACACGCTGCAGGAATTTTTAACGGTTAAATCTGATGATGTCCAGGGCAGAACCAAGATGTATGAGAAGATTGTCAAGGGAAACAATTTTCTTGAAGCCGGGCTGCCTGAATCCTTTCATGTTTTGATTAAGGAATTGCAGGGGCTTTGTCTGGATATGGAATTGATGAACGAATAGTTTATTCAGCCGGATTTGAAGTTTAGAGTTTTCGGACAACCTCATAAGACCATATAATTTGTAACTATTCAGGTGTGGTTGCAAATTGGCATATAATTTTTTGATAAGGTGCTGCTTGTGGAAGAGCTTTTTAGTTTTTTTACGAAGGAAAAAAAACCGGTAAAATTTAAAAGTGTCAGGATCTCACTGGCCTCTCCGGAAAAAATCAGGGATTGGTCAAATGGGGAAGTGAAAAAACCGGAGACCATTAATTATCGGACTTTTAAGCCTGAACGCGATGGACTGTTCTGCGCTAAAATTTTTGGTCCGGTCAAGGATTACGAATGCAATTGCGGTAAATATAAAAGAATGAAACACCGCGGCGTTGTTTGTGAAAAATGCGGTGTTGAGGTCATTCAATCTAAGGTTAGACGTGAGCGTCTCGGACACATTGAGCTCGCTGCTCCGGTCGCCCATATCTGGTTTTTAAAGAGTTTGCCCAGCAAAATCGGCAATCTCTGCGATATGACATTGAAGGAACTGGAAAGGATCCTGTATTTCGATTCCTATGTCGTTATTAAGTCGGAAGAGGCGTCTCTTTCCGTGGGGACTCTTCTTACGGAAGAGCAATTC
>JAGHCC010000224.1 GCA_021160685.1 Desulfobulbaceae bacterium
GTCACCGGCCTTGTTCACGATGTGCATGGTCATTCGACCCAGCGTCCCGAGGAAATTGATGCTTTTCAGCGCCGTCTGTTCAGAAAAATTACCAATGGATTTTACGAGATTCAGATGACAAAATCCATGCTGATGGAAGATGCTGAGGTGGCTGTCATTGCCTATGGCTCTGTGTCCCGGTCTGCCCTGAGGGGGATCAGAATGGCCAGGGAAAAGGGCGTGAAGGCTGGTTTGCTGCAGCTGATCACTTTATTTCCCTTTCCTAAAATGGCGGTGGGCGGGGTTTTGCTCCAATGCCGGGCCGTGCTGGTGCCTGAGATGAACCTGGGGCAGATCAGTCGCGAAGTGAAACGGGTGAATACCTCCTCCAAAGTTGAAAAGCTGAATCGCATTGACGGGCAGTTGATTACGCCGGAAGAGATCTGTGAGCGGTTGAGGGAAATGTGATTTAAGGGGCAGAGGTTCAGAGGGACAAAGGGACAAAGGGATAAGGGATAGAGGGGCAAAGGAACAGAGGTTCAGAGGGACAGAGGGATAGAGGGATAGAAAGTGGTTGTAAAGAATTATAGGGATTTGATCATTTGGCAAAAATCTATGGAACTCGTGACTGAAATTTACGGCTATACAAAAAATTTTCCCCAGGAAGAAATGTATGGATTAACATCACAACTTCGAAGAAGCACGGTTTCCATTCCCGCCAATATAGCTGAAGGACATGGGAGAAATACCACCAAGGATTATATCCGTTTTCTATACATTGCCAATGGGTCATTGTTTGAAGTGCAGACGCTTTTGGATATTGCCCAAAGACTTCATTATCTATCCAAAGAACAATTTTTGAAATTATTTGAGATGAGCAGAGAAATTGAAAGGATGATGGGTAGCCTCATAAGAAAGTTGAGCATAAGGTAACTCATTCCCTCTGTCCCTCTGCCCCTTTGAACCTTTGCCCCTTCTTCAATCACAGGAAAAAAACATGACAGCGGAAATAACACGAATTCGGCATGATTACCTGCGGCATGATAAAAAATTTCCCCATGTCTGGTGCCCGGGTTGCGGTATCGGTATTGTCCTGGGATCGCTGATCCGGGCTATTGACGGGCTGGGGTTGAAAAAGGATGACCTTGTCCTGGCCTCGGGAATCGGCTGTTCAGGCCGGCTGCCGGCCTATGTTGATTTTAATACTCTGCACACCACCCATGGCCGTGCTTTGACCTTTTCCACCGGGATCAAGCTGGCCAACCCCTCCCTGAATGTTATTACGGTAATGGGAGATGGCGATGCCACGGCTATCGGCGGTAATCATTTCATTCATGCCGCCCGCCGTAATCTCAATCTGACAGCCATTATTATCAATAATCAGATTTACGGCATGACCGGCGGTCAGTATTCGCCCACGACTCCTTACGGTTCAAATTCCACAACATCACCCTATGGTCATATCGAGCATGCGTTTTCCATTGCCGATCTTGCTGTGACATCCGGGGCCTCTTATGTTGCCAGGGGTACGGTCTATCATGTGCCGGCCCTGGATAAACTGATCTCCAAAGGAATTAAAAAAGAGGGCTTCAGCGTTATTGAAATTATGACGAATTGTCATACTCAGTATGGACGGCGCAATGGGATGAGCGATCCGGTGACCATGATGAAATGGTTCAAGGACCATGCCGTCACCGCAACAAGGGCCAAAAAGATGAGTTCCGATGAACTGCAGGATAAGTTTAGCATCGGTGTCCTGACGGATATCGACAAGCCGAGTTATACCGAGGAGTATCAAAAGATCAGAGACAGGGCAAAGAAATCATGAAAGATGATCGTTATGAAATTCGTTTCGGCGGTTCGGGAGGGCAGGGGATTATTCTGGCGGCGGTGATTCTGGCCGAGGCTGCCGCTGTTTATGACGGCAAGAAAGTCTGTCAGACGCAAAGCTATGGCCCAGAGGCGCGCGGCGGCAAAAGCAAGGCTGAAGTCGTTATCAGTGATTATGAAATCGATTATCCTAAAGTGATCCAGATGGATCTGTTTCTGGCAATGAATCAGGTAGCTCTTGATGCTTATTTTTTTGATTTTAAACCAAATGGCCTATTGCTTGTCGATTCCACCTTTGTTGAACAGATGCCCACCAGCCGGGTCATTGCCATTCCCTTCACCCGTATTGCCAGGGAAAAATTCGACAGGGAACTGGTGGCAAATGTCGTGGCTCTGGGAGCGGTCGGTCATTTTTGTCCGGCTGTCAGTATAGAGGGGTTGGAAAAAATCGTGCTGAAGAAGGTTCCGGCAAAAACCCGTGATATGAATAGCCAGGCCTTTCTGGCCGGTATTGAGGCGGCACAATCATTTGATCTTTCCAGGCTTCCCAGGTCGGTGATTTCGGATGAAGAGCGTGAAGTGTAATGTTAGAAGTCAGGAGTCAGGAAACAGAAGTCAGAATGAATTTAAATCGTTTTAGTTGTTAGCATAAAGTGCGTTTGTTTAACTAGATACATTAGGAAGTTAACTTGAAACCTAAAGATATTAATATATTTCATGAGCTCATGCGTTTCAGGGTTCGGGAAATTCTTCTGGTTTCCAGTCCCTATGACGCCTTTATCATGGAGGAGGATATCAGTCTGACCTCCCGTATCATCAGGGAATACAGGGGCCTGAATCTTAGTAGTCCTCCCCGCATCAATCGGGTTACTTCGGCCCGTGCCGCCCTGCAGCTCCTGGAACAGAAAAGATATGATCTGGTCATGACCATGCCCCAGGTAGGGGAGATGGATGGCTATACCTTGGGGCTTGAAATCAAGAAAATCCATTCCGACCTGCCGGTGATCCTCCTGGCCCATAATGTGAAGAC
>JAGHCC010000403.1 GCA_021160685.1 Desulfobulbaceae bacterium
AGCTACCACAGGATGAATCCGCGCTACTATTAGCCTGAGCAGTACAGAATTTTTCAGTATCAGCTCTCTTTGCTTGTTTTGCCGGTCATCACCTCCTTGATTTTGGTAGTCAGGGCGGGAAGGGTGTAGGGCTTGTCCAGCAGCAGGTTTTTGTCAACTTCCTGCAGTTCAAACCGGTCACTGATATATCCTGAAGTGTAGAGTACCTTGATATCCGGACGTAAGGCTGTCACTTGGCGGGCGGTTTCAAGGCCGTTAATACCAGGCATGATCAGGTCGGTGAACAGCAGGTTCAGCCGGCCGTTATGGTTTTTTGCCAGATTAACGGCTTCATTTCCGTCTGCCGCGGCCAGCACCCGGTAGCCGGCCCGCTGCAGGCTCTCTGTGGCCAGTTCACGCAGTTTTTCTTCGTCTTCCGCCAGTATAATGGTGCCGTTTCCCTCTATGAGATTTACTTTATCGCCAAGGTCTTCCTGAGTCTCTTGTATGCGGGTTACCGGCCAGTTAACCAGGAAAGTTGTCTGTACACCTGGCTGGCTGTCCATGTAAACAGAGCCCCGGTCCTGTTTGACGATTCCGTAAACGGTGGCTAAGCCTAATCCGGTACCCTTACCCTGTTCTTTAGTGGTAAAAAATGGTTCGAAAATATTGTCTTTAACCTCAGGCGGTATGCCGACCCCATTATCGCTTACTCCCAACTGTATATGTGGTCCTATCGTACTGCCATCGTGTTGATTGACGTACCCCTGATCAAAATTACACAGCGCCGTGGAGATGTTGATCTTCCCGATTCCGGTAGTGGAGAGGGAATGTATGGCATCGGCGGCATTGACCACCAAATTAATGATGATCTGTTCCAGCTGACCCGGGTCGGCCAGTACCCTGGGCAGATTTTCCTCCAGCTGGTTTTCCAGCTCAATGTCTTCGCCGATCAACCGCCGGAGCATCTTTCCCAAATTGGTAACCACGCTGTTAATGTTGACACTTTTCGGCCTGATCACCTGTTTACGGCTGAATGCCAGCAGTTGGTGGGTAAGGCTGGCGGCCCGCTCGCCGGCCTGCATGATCCCCTGTAGGGTACCTCGCAGCGGGTTGTCGTTTTTCATGGATATCAAGGCAAGTTCGGCGCGACCGTTGATAACGGTCAGGATGTTGTTGAAATCGTGCGCGATGCCACCGGCCAGGCGACCGATACCCTCCATCTTCTGGGACTGCAGCAGTTGGGCGCTGAGTGCTTTCTGCTCAGTGACGTCCCTGGCAAAATGGGCGATGCCGGTGATCTGGCCGCTATCATCATACATTGGCGCGGCAGAAACCAGGAAGGTCATCTTCAGGTTTTCATGAGTTATCTCAATGGAACGATACTCTCCAGCAGTGATGTTTTCCGGCATCGGGCAGCCGGGGCAGGGTTTTTTGCCGTTGCGGAATAACTCATAGCATTTTTTACCGATTAATTCGGTTTCCTGCCGGTCAAACAGATTGATGGTCGCCTGGTTGATTTTTCTTATGGTCAGGTCGGGCTCCAGGATGGTAATTATATCATCAACGGAGTCGAAGGTTCGCCGCCACTGTTCTTCTTCCTTTTTGATCTGTTGGGTAGCGTCTTTATAAACGGTGATGTCCCAGAAAATACCGGTGATCCCCATGGCTTGGCCGGTTGGATCAAACTCTATTTCCACCTTATTGCGCACCCACTTTACCTGAAGGTTGACAATAATCCGGTGTTCGATTTCGAAAGGTTGTCCAGCAAGCGCTGCCTGCCAGGCGTCATCAACTTTCTGGAGGTCTTCAGGGTGGACATTCGCAAGTATAAGCTCATGGGTGAGGGGGATCCCAGGTTTAAGGTCGAATATCCGGTAAAGCTGCTTTGACCAGATTAGATTATTGTTTGTAACGTCCAAATGCCAGCTGCCGATTTGCGCCACCTTCTGGGCTCGATTGAGGGCCTCTTCACTGATCCTCAGGGCGTCCTCGGCTTGTTTGATGGCCGTGATGTCCCGGCCGGAGATAACCAGGGCATTCCGGCTGCCATCATGGTTGAAAATGGGGATTTTTATGATGTCAAAAATCATCTCGGAACCATCAGGACGGGGAATAATTTCGATGCTGCGGTTCGTCACTTTAGCATTCCAGGCTTGTTCATTAGTTTCCATGCAGTGCAGAAAAGACTCGCGGTAGAGAAGGTTGTGCGCTGCCAGCTGGACGTCGGTTTTGCCCTGGTAATCAACCTCTTGTAATCCAAAAAGCTGCAAGCCGAAGTTATTGGCCAGCAGCCAGCGGCCCTCCCCGTCTTTGAGGCAGATGATGTCCGGCAGGGTGTTGATAACCGTAGCGAGCCACAAGCGCTGAGTGTCGACGATCTTTTCCGCCTGTCGCTGCTCGGTAATGTCATTGAAAATGCAATGGGTCTGTCTGAAGTTTCCCCGGCTATCGTGGCCGATTCTGCCGCTAAGAGAGATTAAACGCTGTTCACCGTTCTGGCGGACTATTTCAAATTCAACATTATGAGCCTGACCCCTTTTCTTGAATTCCGGGAAGGTTTCGGCAAATTTCTGTTTAGATCCCGGGGTCAGTAAATTACTGAAGCTTTGGCCGTAGACTTCATCAGGCTTGTAGCCCAGGTTTTCTGACCAGGCCTGATTGACCTTGATAAGACAGCCGTTTTCATCCAGTGACTGATAGCTGAGGGGGGCCTGGTCGAAAAGCATCTCAAACCGTTCCTCGCTATCCTGCAGGGCTTTTTCCGCTCTTTCCCATCTAAGGAGGTAGTGCCGCAAATGTAAATTACCGAAACCAACTCCTAAAATGCCGACCAGCCAGATGAACAAGTAGTTTATTAGCAGCTTATGCCGCTGTTCAAGCTGGGCAGTCAGCAATGGCGCCAGGGGAACCGTGAGGCTGATTCCACCCATGAACTTGCCGACCTGATTTTCCTGCCGGGGGTGGCAAGTTAAGCAACGTTTTCTGGTAACTACTGGCCGCATTAACCGCAGACATGCTTTTCCATCGATATCGCCGAACTCGATCACCTCTTTTGCCCCGCCCGCAAAGGCGGCCAAGGCTTTCTTTTCCCACTCATCCGGCAGATTTTCCGGCCGTAGCGGTTCCAGGCTGGTCATGTGTCCCTTGTAGCCGAATTGTTCGAACACGAGTTGGTGTACGTGGCTGCTCATGTAGCGGGGCGTAACCATGGTCAGTTTAGTGCCGGATGTTGTTGTGAGGTCACGGTTATTAAGGCGGGAGAGCCAGGGGTTGGGCTGTGTTTTAGCGGACAGCGGAGCATACAAGCCACCTTGAACGGCAAGCCGGTTCTGGTAGACAAGATCGCTGTTTAAAACCTCCCGAGCGTGAGTTTTTGCCGACGCCAATAAATTTTTTCGGAGCCCATGGAAATTCCAGATTGCCAGCCCGATCACGAATAACGTCCAGCACAGGGTAACGAGCAGGGTATAAGCAGCCAGCAGCACGGTGGGGGATTTTTTCAGGGTCAATTCAAAACTCCTTCACGATTTTTCTGGCAGGAGGTGTTTCACCTTCATTGGCAGAGAGGGGGAAATGGTTTGCCCCTTTGAGCAGCCTATGTCCAGGTACAGCCACAGAACAAATTTTGTGGTTTGATTTCAAAACCAGCATAATTTCATCACCCTTAACACTTCCTTCGGCATTTTAATGTTTTTATTTAGTTAAATTTTTTTGCGATTATGCCGAAGAGATATTTAACGTTGTATTTTCTTCATTCAAAGGGGGGGAGCAATCTATCATGGCACAAAATATTCCCACTTCCCACCGCAAGCTGAAAGATATCTCTCTCCAGATAAAAGTTCTTGGTATTTATATCCTGGGATTAACCGTCCTTGGCTTAATCGGCTATGGTTTTTTCGTCGGCCTGGAGATCAAACACTACCATGATGACCGGCAGGTGTTCACCAGTCAAGCCAAGTTCTTTGAACTGATGTCCTTCAATCATCTAAAATATACGGTTAACCTGCGTAACCATCTGTTCAAGGTCTACAGTGAGGCCGACAAGAAGAAAGCCACAGACAAGAAGAAAGCCACAGATAAGAAGGCTATTCTCGATGACTTTATCAACGGCGTCATCGTGCTCAGTGACGATAATTTCAATTTTGCTCTTTTTGATTATAACGGCCTCCTGATCGCAACCAATAACAACTCGCTGCAAGATATCATAGCCAATAACTCGGTGGCCCAAAACAAGATTTACAAAATCATTTCAGAAACCGCGGAAAAGGGCATTTATGGTACCTACGTGGAGTTTGAGCAAGCTGACTCTTCCTCAGCCGGCTACTATATCAATTCGATTTACTTTGAGCCGTTGAATTATTGTATCTTTGCCATCGCCAAAACTAGGAATACCGAGCGAAATATCGCCAAGATCATGAAGGTCAAGAAAAAAGTAATCATTAACTCGGTTATTTCAAGCCTGCTGCTCGGCCTGTTCGGCACCCTGATCGTTCTGAGCGTCCTGTTTATTTATCTGAAATCATTGAGCTTGAGTATCAATAAGGTCACCGAAAGTATCAATGTCCTGTCCTCGGGGGAAAACACCGACATTTCACTGCTACCAAAAAGTGGGGATGAGATCGGCATAATGATCGCCGCCTTCAATGATTATGTGCAGAAGAAGATCAACTTGGAAAAGTTTAAGCAGCTCATAGAGGAAGATGAAAATATCCACGATGTTTATGCCCGGATTTTCAACACCCTTGAAGGCGCCAATATTGGCTCTTATGCTCTTTATGAAGTTAACAACAGTAAAAATCACATTGCCTATATCAAACCCGACATGGATGAAGAAGAGTTGAACCTCGATTGTTCGATGCCCTGCGCCCAGGAAATTCTGCTGAATGCCGATGCCTGTCGGGCAAAACGCCTGGCCCAAATTGTTATCGGCGACTGCGAGTCCAAGGTGTGTCCGAAATATCTTGGCTATAAGAAAGGCTACAAACACATGTGTATCCCGATAATTATCGGGGGGAGCGCCGGGGAAGTTGTCCATATTACCATTCGGCCGGAAGATGAAGAGAATATGCGAATCCAGGCTCCCATCCTGCTGGAATATTTCCGCAATGCAGCCCCGGTTATTGAAAGTAAGAAACTGCTTGAAAACATGAGGGCAACCTCCCTGCGTGACAGCCTCACGGGACTGAACAATCGGCGGTTCCTGGAGGAATATGCTGATCTTTTGGTTTCCGAGGTAAAACGAGAGCAAACGCAGTTCGGCATCCTGATGATTGACCTTGATCATTTCAAGAAGGTAAACGATATCCATGGGCATCAGGCAGGGGACAAAGTGTTGAAGATGCTGGCGAAAATTATGAAAAATTCGGTCAGAGATTCCGACATTGTTATCCGCTATGGTGGTGAAGAGTTCTTGATTATTATCAAGGGATCTACAGTAGATGAAGATGTTCTGTCGGTGGCGGAAAAAATCCGCCAGAATGTTGAAAACCATGAAATGAAGATAAACCCGACGATCACCTTGAAAAAAACCTTGACCGTTGGTGTATCAATGTTCCCGAAAGACACCGACAGTTTCTGGCAGGCCGTCAAGTTTGCTGATCTCGCCCTTTATAGGGGGAAGGAAGATGGCCGAAACCGGGTGGTACGGTTTGAACCGGCTATGTGGGATATTGACGACGAGAAATGATTGTGCGGTAGCGGCAACTTTCTTTAAGACGGCGGCCCGGGGTTCTCCCGGGCCGCCATTTTTTATGGCCCTGGATATTCGACATAAGGAAACTGTTATCATGTGCTCAATCTGGGTTGCCATAATGTTATGGCCTTATATCGGAATTCCAGTTTATGGCCCTGGATATTCGACATAAGATCAGGTTCAAATAGTAAGTCAGGGTTATAGGGGCGCTATGATATCACAGGAGCCGATCAGAGCGTTTTCATGGCAACATAAGGGGTAAGAGGGTAACTGGAAAAAAGTTGCTGGAGCTGAGGGTGCCG
>JAGHCC010000347.1 GCA_021160685.1 Desulfobulbaceae bacterium
GGGGCCAACAGGGTTTAATGGGGTACATCCGCCCTTAAAAAGTGGACAGTCAATGGGACTCTTTTTCCCTTTAAGAATTTCACCGCACAGGCAGCCCTTAGGTTCCAGAGTTTCCGTAAGAGTGATGCTAAACCTTTTTTCTGCATCAAACTCGTTAAACTCATCGCGAATGGCCATGCCGCTCTGTTTGATTATACCAAGACCGCGCCACTGACAATCCACCGGTTCAAAAACTTGATGCATCAGCTTCAGGGCCCGGGGGTTGCCCTGCCAATTTACAGCGCGGCCGTAGCCGTTTTCAACTTCAGCTCTGTTTTCCCTGACCTGCCCGGCAATCATCAGAATACCCTGCAGAACATCCACCGGTTCAAAGCCGGCCACAACACAGGATAGACCAAAATTTTCGGCAAGAGGCTCATAGGCCGCAGCACCGATAATTGTACTGACATGGCCGGGACAGAGCAAGCCGTCTAAGTGAAGTTCCGGGTCGCCAAGAAGCACATTGAGCGCATGGGGCATGGTTTTATGGGCGGAAAAAATCGCAAAATTGTCAATCTGTTGCCTCTGGGCCTCAAGAATGGTAGCGGCAACCAGGGGTATCGTCGTCTCAAAACCCACAGACAAAAAGGCAACCATCTCGTCAGGATGCTTTTGGGCAAGGGACAGTGCATCTATGGGAGAATAGACCACCTCAACCTTTGCCCCATCGGCCTGGGCCTGGGCAAGGGAACCATGGCTGCCGGGAACACGAAAAAGATCACCAAAAATAGCAACCCGCACGCCCTTCATTGCCGCCACTTGCAAAAATCCATCAATGTGAGCAGATGACGTCACGCAGACCGGACAACCGGGGCCGGAAATCAATTCGATTTGTCCAGGCAAAATAGAGCGTAAGCCATGCCTGAAAATAGCCATGGTGTGGGTGCCGCAGACCTCCATGATCCGCAATGGGGCTGTTACAAGCCTGTGCACCTCTTCAATGAGTGGAGCAACCAGCTTTTTATCTCTATATTCGGAAAGGTATTTCATGTACGGATGTATTCTTTGCTTTAGTTAATGAGATGAGACTAACGTATTTTGTCAACCATCTCTTGCAGCAGTTTCAAGTTTATTTCAGCTTCCTTTTTATCCAGGGTGTGGATGGCAAAACCGGCATGGATGATGAGATAATCGCCATTTTTGGGCCAGCGGTCAACCAGATCAAGGCGAACTTCCTTTTCAATACCCTGGGCCTCAACAACGGCAAGCTGGGTGGATGAAAAATCATCTTTTGAGCCGCTTACTCGGATGACCTGCATGGGAACAGCCAGACACATAGTAAATCCTTTGGTTAATCCGTGTTTTTAATTTGTGTTTATTGGTGTTAATTCGTGGTTCCAAAAACATCATCCTACTTTAACATTTGCAATCCGCCAATAACAGCCTGGCCAAGAGACACACCGCCATCATTAACCGGCACCATTTCTCCGGAAAAGACCTCGAAGCCATCTTGTGCCAATCCATTTTCAAGACCCTGCAAAAGCAAGGCATTTTGCATGCAGCCACCACCAAGAACCACTTTTTTTTTGCCTGGTTGCCCGGCCAACCGGCCAATCATATCACGGATTGCCGCGATGAGCCATTGGTGAAAAGCCAGGGCAAGCAGAGCAGGATTACTTCCGGCTGATAGTGCAGCAACAAGGCCTCTAATCATGGGAGAGCTTTGTAACACCAAATGGTCCTGCTCTTGGTCAATTTGAACCGGGAAAGAAAGAGCCGGCTCCCAGGCACACATCCCATCCTGTACAGCCTGCAAGGCAAGGGACTCCATTTCCATAGCCGCCTGTCCTTCATAATCCGATTCAAGACGCAGGCCAAGAAGTGCGGCAACAGCGTCAAACAGCCTGCCGCAGCTTGAGGTGAGGGGGGAATTAAAGCCGGCTTCCATCATCTCAACCACAATCTGTCTTTTTTCGGCAGGAATCCTGGAAAGCGAATCAGGTAAAACATTTTGAAACTTGTCGGCGCCACAGGCATCATAAAGGGCAGATAATCCCATGCGCCATGGCTGCTGTGCCGCCCTGTCGCCTCCCGGCAGCATCAGCCTGGAAAAATGGCCCAGTCGCTTAAAAGAAATGAGACCGGCCAGCAAAAACTCGCCGCCCCACAGGGTGCCGTCAGTGCCGTAACCGCTGCCGTCAAGAATCACGGCCAAGACCTCTTGCTCAAGACCATGCTCAGCCATCACTGCAACAGCATGGGCATGATGATGCTGTACTCTCTGCACCGGCAGGCCGGTTTCAGCGGCAAAACGGCTGCTTAAATAGTCAGGATGGAAGTCACGGGTTGCTGCGGTTGGTTTTATTTCAAGGATATCCTGCAGGTGGCCAACACTTTCCTCGAAAAAAATCAGGTTATTGTTCCTTTTCAGATCACCAATATGCTGGCTGAGAAATGCTTCCTTGCCGCGGGTCAGGCAAAAGGTGTTTTTGAGTTCAGCCCCGCAGGCAAGAAGAGTGGGGAGAGCAAGGGACAGGCTGACTGGACCGGGAACATAGCCCCGGGCACGCCGCATTATCCGCATTTTGTTGTTGATCACTCTCACCACTGAATCATCAAGCCTGGTGACAATATGACGATTATGGAGCAGAAAATTATCGGCAATTGCCGAAAGCTTCTGCACAGCATCTTCATTTGCCGTGCAGATCGGCTCAGCATTTTTATTGCCGCTGGTCATCACCAGGGCCTGGGGCGCGCCGGGATGCCTGAAAAGAAGATGGTGCAAAGGGGTATAGGGCAGCATCACACCCAGCTGATTCACCCCCGGCGCCAAAGATCCGGCAAGATCATTCTTCCTTTTTTCCAAAAGGACAATGGGACGCTGATGGGAAAGCAGCGCCTCTTTTTCCTGTTTGGAAAGGACACAGATTTTCCCGGCGGCATGACTATCAGGTACTATTACGGCCAGGGGCTTGTCCTTTCTTTTTTTTCTTTGCCGCAGTTTCAGTACAGCCTCTTCACTGGTGGCATTCACGGCCAGATGAAAACCGCCAAGCCCCCGGATGGCTACTATTTTTCCCTGTTGCAGGGCATGGGTCGCCATAGCTACAGGATCATCACATTCAATTTTTTCGCCTTGCCTGTCATGCCAGGACAGATGCGGACCACACACCGGGCAACCATTGGCCTGGGCATGAAATCTCCGGTCAACTGCATCATGATACTCCTGCTCGCAGCTTGGACACATGGGGAAAACCTTCATCGAGGTTTTCGGCCTGTCATAGGGGATGGACTCAATGATTGAAAAACGGGGACCGCAGTTGGTGCAATTAATAAAGGGATAGAGGAAACGACGATCAGCGGGATCAAGGAGCTCCTGTAAACAGTCATCACAGAGGGCCGTATCCGGCGGGATCAGGGTTGACGCCGGACCATCCTGGGAACTGGCCAGAATCTCAAAGGTCCGGTTGTCGGAAAACATGTTTATGCTTCTTTTTTCCAGTGCGGTGATATGTGAAAGAGGCGGGCCATCATGTAACCCTTTCAAGA
>JAGHCC010000360.1 GCA_021160685.1 Desulfobulbaceae bacterium
GGTTGAATGGTAATCACACTGTCTTCGGTGAAGTCATCAGCGAAGAAGATATGGCCGTTGTGAACAGCATCGTCCAGGGAGACATGATCAAGCAGGTCACCATTGAGGGTGAGACCTCGGATCTTTTTGAAAAAACAGCAAGCAGGGTTGAGGAATGGAACAAGAAGATTGACCAGAGCTTTCCCGACCTGGACAGTTAGATGTTTGTCCAACGAATTTTTATATCATTACATGACTCCTCTTCTTAGTTGTCAGTCTCTTTCCAAGGCCATTGGCGGTCGGATTTTATTTGAAAATATTAATCTGGTTATCCATCAGGGCGACAGAGTAGGCCTGATCGGCCCGAACGGTTCCGGGAAATCTACTCTGCTCAGGATTTTATGTCAGCGTGACACCGCAGATTCGGGAATGGTTTCGATTCAGAAACATTCTCATGTCAGCTTTGTCGCCCAGGCCGATGATTTTCAGGAAGACAAAAGCGCCACTGACAATCTTTATTTTGCCCTGCGCCGTTTTGATCTTAATGAGACGGAACAGTATAACCGGGTCCATGCCCTGCTCAGTCGGGCTGAATTTAGGGATCCCGATTGTCCGGTGCGGCTGCTCTCGGGCGGCTGGCGCAAGCGTCTGGCGATTTGTATGGCCCTTGTTACCCATGCCGATCTGCTGGTGATGGATGAGCCCACCAATCATCTGGACATCGAGGGGATTCTCTGGCTGGAGAAAATGTTGAACGCCAGATTTACTGAAACCCCGTCCGCCTTTCTTTTGGTCAGTCATGATCGCCGCTTTCTTGAAAATACCGTCAATCGAGTTGTTGAAATTTCACGTTCCTATTCGAACGGTTTTTTTCAGGTCAACGGCACCTACAGTATTTTTCTTGAAAAACGCGCTTTATTTCTTGACCAGCAGCATAAACTGGAGGACCGTCTGGCCAACAAGGTGAGGCGGGAAACCGAATGGCTGCGGCGTGGCCCAAAGGCCCGTGCTACAAAGGCCCGTTACCGTACAGACGAAGCGTACCGGCTGCAGGACGAGCTGGCCAGGGTACAGTCAAGAAACAGGACCTCTTCCCAGGTGCGGATCGAGTTTGACGGCACAGGCCGGAAAACCAGAAAACTCCTTGAAGCAACCGGAATCGGAAAGCGGTTTGATGACAGGCCCCTTTTTTCCGGGCTGGATCTCACTCTTTCTCCTGGAGTCAGATTAGGACTACTTGGTAAAAACGGCTGCGGCAAATCAACACTGATGAATATTCTGGCCTCGTGCCAGGATGGACATGGCCTGCTGCCGGACGAGGGCAGGTGTGTGGTTGCCGATGGTGTGCGCATTGTCAGTTTTGACCAGAAACGCGAGTTGCCCGATAAAAATGTGACCCTGCGGAGGGCACTGGCTCCTGACGGTGATTCGGTTGTCTACAGGGACCGTTCCCTGCATGTGGCCTCATGGGCCAAGCGCTTTCTTTTTCGGGCCGATCAGCTGGAAACTCCAGTGGGCCGATTGTCCGGTGGAGAACAGGCCCGTATCCTCATTGCCGGTCTGATGCTCCAGCCAGCGGATATTCTTCTGCTTGACGAGCCGACAAATGATCTTGATATTCCCTCCCAGGATGTTCTGGCTGAAAGCCTTGATGATTTTCCCGGCGCCCTGGTTCTAGTCAGCCACGATCGGTTTTTACTGGATTCTCTTTGCAATATGGTGCTTGGCTTTGACGGCTGTGGCGGTGTGAATTATTTTGCCGATTGTGATCAGTGGCTTGCTGAGCTGTCTGGCCACAAGAAGCGGCAGATATCCAAAAAAGTTTCTGGTAAAACAAAATCAGCCGAGAAAAAAACCGGCAAACTCACGTATAATGATCAACGCGAATATGATAGCATTGAGGAGAAGATTCAGGCTGCTGAGTCTGAGTTTGAGCGGCTCCAGCATCTTATGGATGCTCCTGAAACCGTCTCTTCTCCCGAGTTGCTCGCCCAATACTGGGAGGAAACCCGGAAGGCTGAGAAACTTGTTGAACATCTTTATGAACGCTGGGAAATCCTGGAAGAAAAAAAGAAGATGATTCGCGTTAACCGCAGCAGTTCGCGATACGATCGGTTTTGATCAATTCATGGCCGGTCCATTTAACGTAAGTGATGACCAGGGGCTTTTCACCTTTGTGGTCCAAAAAAAACAGCGGCCACTGTTGTTGATTTTACGACTGAAAATCGGTTTAAAATTCCTTCGGTTATTAAGGAGAAAAAAATCACTTCCGCGCTTTGCGTACCCATGATGCTCGGTGATGATGTTTTGGGTGTCATGATCGGCCATAGTCTTGAAAAAAGAATTTTTTCAGCAGCCGAGATTTCCCTGTATCAAAGTTTTGCCAACCAGGCCGCCATGGCAGTTAAAAATAAATTGCGAATGCAGGCATTACAGCTGTCTGAAGAAAAACTGCGGACAATGATCGAAACCCTTCCAAATTGATCGCACATAGTTTTATGATTTCGGTTTAAGTTAAAAAAAAGTCTTCATTCCATTTCCACCTGCAACAAAATCAAGCCATCCCCACCTTCCGGCACAAGCACTGTAGATTCGCACTGTGGGCAGCTCTCAGGCATGTCATGATCTGAGATGAGCACATTTTTGCACTGAAAACATTTATACTGCGTTGGTGGAATAATTATTTCAAGCTCAGCATTTTTCATCAGCTCAGATTCTTTAGCCAGTATATCAAAGGCAAACTGAAAAGAGTCAATAACAATACCTGCAAAGGGGCCAACCTCAACCCTGACCCTGTTGATGGAAATCGCGCTATGCTGTTGAGCCAGGGTTCGCAGCTGGCTGAGTAACCCCTGAACAAGGGAAAGTTCATGCATTGCTAGGAGGCTGTCCGAGAATAGGCATTTTTTCTCAAATCGAGGCATTTTGAAAAAATAAGCACAGTCATATGTGTGATATTACGAGCATTATTTTTTGGAAATAACGAAGAGTTGGGGGAAAAGGGCATTCTCGGACAGCCTCCTAACAAATTCTTGGCAGTGGTTCACCGGACAATGGTGACACGATGCGGGTGCCGCCCGCGATTGTTTTCAGTACCACACGGCCTGCCGGCCCTTCAGTTACTTTGCCGATAATGGCCGCCTCTGCCCCTTCATGCGTGGACTGCATCACCTGCAAAATTTCCCTGGCAGAGTCAGCCTGGACAAGTGCCAGACATTTGCCCTCATTGGCCAGATAGAGAGGGTCCATACCAAGAATCTCGCAGGCTGCGGCAACCTCATCATGAAGCGGGATGTTTTCTTCATCCAGCTCAATGCCGACCCCGGCAGCTTCGGCAATTTCATTTAAACTGGTGGCAACCCCGCCTCTGGTTGGATCGCGTAGGGTATGAACCGCCCCGGATTTTATTCTGATCATCTTCCGGACCAGGTCGTGCAGGGCCATGGTGTCGCTCTGCAACCGCCCTTGCATCGAAAGCCCGGCCCGCTGGGTTAAAATTGTTATGCCATGATCACCCATGGAACCGGACAGGAGAACAACATCCCCTGGACAGGCCATGGATGCAGAAATTTCGGTCTCCTTGTCCACCAGACCAATACCTGAGGTATTAATAAAAACCTTGTCACCTTTTCCTTTAGGCACAACCTTGGTGTCACCTGTTACCACCGGCACCCCGCTAGCCGAACTTGCCGTGTGAATAGAGGCAACAATACGCTGCAAATCCGCAAGGGGACAGCCTTCTTCTAAAATCATGGCCAAACTGAGGCAAAGCGGCCTGGCTCCACGCATAGCCAAATCATTAATGGTTCCGTGTACAGCGAGCAGGCCGATATCACCCCCTGGGAAAAAAAGGGGATCAACCACATAACTGTCCGTGGAAAAGGCAAGCCGGCCAATTTCCGTGTTCACCAGGGCACAGTCCTCAAGGGCGGATAGTTCAGGATTGTCCAGCCGGGAGAGAAAAACATCTTTGATCAGTTCCTGGCTGGCGAGCCCGCCGCTGCCGTGGTCAAGTTGGATGGTTTCAGTTTTCATGCAACTCCATATTTGTAGAATGCGGCACAAGTCCCCTCACTGGACACCATGCAGGGGCCAACAGGGTTTAATGGGGTAC
>JAGHCC010000225.1 GCA_021160685.1 Desulfobulbaceae bacterium
ACCGTGGTATCGAACTGCCCATGGCCGAAGGTGAGGTGGTCTGTGAGTGTTTTGGGGTAACGGACATCGAAATCCGGCGGGCCATCGAGGAAAGCAATCTGCATACGGTGGAGGATGTGACAAATTTCACCAAAGCCGGCGGCGGGTGCGGCAAGTGTGAGGACCGGATCGAGGAGTTGCTTGCTGAAGTTCGGCATGAAGCGAAACTTCAAAGTATTCCAATGGGCGGACCTAAACGGATGACCAACATCCAGAAAATCAAGAAAATTGAGGAAGTTCTGGAAAGAGAAATCCGGCCAACCCTGAAAAAAGACGGCGGCGATATTGAGCTTGTGGATGTAGACGGTGATTTTGTCATGGTCTCCCTGCGCGGCGCCTGTGTCAGCTGTGCCAAGTCTCAGATCACCCTGAAAGAATATGTCGAGAAAAAGCTTCGCGAACAGGTGCTGGAGACTCTGATTGTTGAAGAGTATAAAGAATAGAAGTCAGGAGACATCAAATAAAGAGGGAATGAATCGCCCATGAATGACAAAATCATCTATATGGATAACAATGCAACGACCAGAGTGGCGCCCGAAGTTCTGGAAACCATGCTGCCCTATTTCTCTGATTTATACGGCAACCCCTCCAGCATGCACACTTTTGGGGGCCAGGTCGGGAGAAAGGTTGTTGAGGCCAGGGAGAAAATCGCTCGGTTGCTTAACGCCACTCCCGATGAACTGGTCTTTACCAGCTGCGGCACGGAAAGTGACTCAACGGCCATTCTTTCCGGTCTCCAGGCTAATCCGGGAAAACGTCATATCGTCACCACCCGTGTGGAGCATCCGGCAGTTAAAAATTTATGCGAAAGCCTCGACACCCTGACCGGTCATAAACACCGTGTCACCCAGCTTCCGGTTGAGCAGGACGGCACGCTTGACCTGGAGCGTTACGAGAAAAGCCTGACCGATGAAACAGCCATTGTCAGCGTTATGTGGGCCAATAACGAAACAGGCGTAATTTTCCCGATTAAGGAAATGGCGCAGATCGCCAGGAGCAGGGGGATCCTCTTTCATACCGACGCAGTACAGGCCGTGGGAAAGATTCCCATTGACCTTTCTGATGTGGAGGTGGATTTTTTCTCTGTGTCTGGGCACAAACTCCATGCCGCGAAAGGAATCGGCGTTCTCTATGTTCGCAAGGGAACACCTTTTTATCCCTTTCTGATCGGTGGGCACCAGGAACATGGCCGGCGGGGCGGAACAGAAAACGTGGCATCGATTATCGGACTTGGCAAAGCCTGTGAGCTTGCGGCAAAACATATCACCAAGGAAAATACCACGGTCAGAGCATTGCGTGATAAACTGGAGAACGGTCTGCTTGAAAAAATTCCCAATGCGATTTTAAACGGTCACAAAACCGAACGGCTGCCCAATACGACAAATGTCAGTTTTGAGTTTGTCGAGGGGGAAGCTATCCTGCTTCATCTTGACCGATTTAATATCTGCGCTTCATCCGGATCAGCCTGTACTTCCGGCTCCCTTGAACCTTCCCATGTCCTGCGGGCCATGGGAGTTCCTTTCACTGCCGCCCACGGTTCCATTCGCTTCAGCCTGAGCGTCTATAATACGGAAGATGAAGTCGATTTTATTTTAGAGAAATTACCGCCGATCATTGCTGAACTGCGCGAAATGTCACCTTTCTGGAAAACAAGCCATAAGGGACGCGTTGGAGGATCCGGCTGTAAGTGCTAAGGAAGTTATCTGTTGATAAAACACTGAAATTCATAATTGATGGTTTTTACGACTTCATCATAATTCATAATTTTTAATTCCGCCAACGGCGGCTGAGGAAACGTCATGCTTGTTATTCCCCCGTCATTTAAAATTCTGCATGATCTCGACCAGGAGAGTCTTGCTGTCCGTATCGAACGTTGCGGGCGTCTCTGTTATAAAAGTGAAGACAAAATAACAGAGGATTCAGCCCCTCCGTTTATTCGGAGAATATTAAAGCATGGCCACAACTCTGTTGCCGAAATGGCTATTTTAACGCTAAAAGTATCCCCTGGTGGCGAGGCTGATGTGACAAAATTATGTGGAGCTCTTCCCAAGTATCTCCATATAGACAGAGTTGAGAAAGAGCTGTTGATCAGTGGCTCGGTCCGGGCCTTTCGGGAGTTATACCAGGCCCATCCGAACCTGAAAATAGTGAAGGGGATAACCCGTTACCTGCACACCCGTCATCCTCTTTTTTTTGAGGATATTGTCCCTGAAAAAGGCATTGTCCGCCAGGGAGGGATTGTCGTGGAAAAAATTCCCCTTGAGGATGTTGAGCAGCTGCCGGCCTATCTTCTGGCTAAACATCGTTTTGTCGCAGTCACATTTACCGTTAACCGAGCCGTAACCCATGAAATGGTTCGCCACCGGCCCTGTGGCTTTCTCCAGGAAAGTCAACGCTATTGCCGCTACAGTGAAAATAAGTTCGGCAGCCAGCTTACCTTTATCAAACCTCTTTTTTATAAAGAAGACAGTGAGGAATACGGTCTCTGGGAAGAGGCCATGGTCGAAAGCGAGAGGATCTATCTAAAACTGCTTGAAACCTCAACGCCCCAGGCTGCCCGCACTGTTTTGCCCAACTCTTGCAAAACAGAACTGATAGTGTATGCCAACCTGCTGCAGTGGGTGCATATGTTTAAATTGCGAACCTCAAAAGGCGCCGATCCTTCCATGCGTGAGGTGATGATTCCTTTGCTTGCTGAATTTAAAAAATTATTTCCCGCAGTTCTTTCCCATATTTTTGCCGAAGAATGATTGTTGATATCTTTGTGGGGAAATCCTCTTTAATTATTTGAAATCATTCACAACTAAACGGATCGCGATCCTCGCTGTTTTGTGCATAATCTCACACGCTCCCCTGTTTCAGGTCATAATAGTTTAAATAACACGTTCAACTGAGTATTTTTGCGGATTGTTTTCAATTTAAATATCGATTAGATAGTTCTTTCTTTGTTTTGGTCTTATGTCCTGATTGTCTGGATAATTTTCATTGTATAATAACAAGAATTTTTAAGGAGGTAGTAATGGCTCTTGATCCAACCAAACATGCTGATTGGGAAATCGCTGCTGATGCGGAAACCCGGATGAAAACAGTTTACGAATTGGGCGATGCCCTGGGCCTGGAAAAGGAAGAGCTCCTTCCCTACGGCCATTATGTGGCAAAACTTGATTACCGGAAAATCCTGGAGCGTCAAAAAGACAGGCCGGATGGGAAATATGTTGATGTAACAGCCATTTCGCCCACTCCTCTTGGCGAAGGGAAAAGCACCTGTGTGATGGGACTGGTTCAGGGACTTGGTAAACGGAATAAGAGCGTGATCGGCTCTATTCGTCAGCCTTCGGGCGGCCCCACCATGAACATCAAGGGCAGCGCCGCCGGCGGCGGCTTGGCTCAGTGTATTCCGCTGACCCCGTTTTCCCTGGGCCTCACTGGTGACATCAACGCCATTATGAATGCCCATAACCTCGGCATGGTGGCCCTTACCGCCCGGATGCAGCATGAGTCAAATTATACCGATGAGCAGCTGGCCCTGCGGAACCTGAAACGGCTCGATATTCATCCTAAAAAGGTTGAGTTTGGCTGGATCATGGATTTCTGTGCCCAGGCCCTGCGGAATATCACCATAGGCATTGGCGGCAAAATGGACGGGTTAACCATGCAGTCCAAGTTCGCCATTGCAGTGAGTTCCGAGATTATGGCCATTCTTGCGGTTGCCTCCGATTTAAAAGATATGCGCGAACGGATCGGCAAGATCGTTGTCGCTTATAACAAGCAGGATAAGCCTATTACCACTTCTGATCTGGAAGTTGCCGGCGCCATGACCGCCTGGATGGTTGAGGCGATCAATCCCAACATGCTGCAGACCCTGGAAGGCCAGCCGGTTATGGTTCATGCCGGACCTTTTGCCAATATCGCCATTGGCCAGTCATCGGTTATTGCCGATCGGGTAGCCCTGAAATTGGCTGACTACAACGTCACGGAGAGCGGCTTTGGCGCTGACATCGGTTTTGAGAAGTTCTGGAATCTCAAATGCCGTTACAGCGGTCTTAAGCCCAACTGCGCCGTTGTCGTTGCCACAATCCGCGCCCTGAAATGCCATGGCGGCGCCCCGATTCCGGTTCCGGGCAAGCCCATGCCTGAAGAGTATAATTCCGAAAATGTCGGCTGGGTTGAGGAAGGCTGCAAGAATCTGATTCACCATATTGAGACCGTAAAGAAGGCCGGCATCAATCCGGTTGTCTGTATTAACGCCTTTTTCACCGACACTGATGACGAAATTGCCGCCATCCGCCGCATTGGTGAGGCTGCCGGAGCCCGTGTAGCCTTATCACGCCACTGGGAGCATGGTGGTGACGGTGCCCTGGAATTTGCCGACGCAGTCACGGATGCCTGTGAAGAGCCCAATGACTTCAAGTTTCTCTACGAACTCGACACCCCGCTTTCCCAGCGTATCGAGCTTATTGCCAAGGAGGTTTACGGAGCCGACGGTGTCAGCTACACCCCCGAGGCCAAGGCCAAGCTTAAACGCATGGAGGCTGATCCGGACTTGAAAGAAATGGGAACCTGCATGGTTAAAACCCATCTTTCTCTTTCCCACGACCCGAAACTCAAAGGTGTACCCAAGGGCTGGACTCTACCCATCCAGGATATCCTTACCTATAAGGGAGCAGGATTTGTTGTGCCGGTCGCCGGCGCTATCAGCCTGATGCCTGGTACCGCCTCTGATCCGGCCTACCGCTGTGTTGACGTTGATGTCGAAACCGGTAAGGTTAAGGGCGTATTCTAGAGTCAGAAGCCAGAAGACAGGACTCAGAAAACAAAACTTGTTTCTTCTGATATTGTGAGCAAAAAATACCCCCTGGGAATCATTAGATTCTCAGGGGGTATTTTTTTGTTATGAAATTTTGTTAAGAAAATAACTATTTATTTGAAATTACCCGGCAATATCACTAAACTAAAAAAATAAGGTTTATGAGGTTAAAGGTTCAGATGTTTTTTATCCTTTGTCCTCAGTCACTTTAAATATCTTGCAGGCTCGTTATTTGTCCCTGCCCAACCTGTTGAAAATAAAAAATAGTCGCATTTATGACAAATCCTGCTGCTACAAAATCGAACTTAAAAGCATCTGTCAAGGATCAGTCCGGGGCCGGAAAGCTGAAAATCGGTGAAATTCTTCGCAAAGAAGGTCAAATCACCAGTAATCAGCTTGAACATGCCCTATCCATACAGAAAAAAAATAAGATGAGTCTGAGCAGTATTCTGCTTAAGCTCGAATATATCGATGATGACACGATTTTAAACGTCCTCAGCAGATCCTATAATTTCCCAGCGGTGAAAATCTCCCAGGAACCGCCCAGTCCGGATGTTTTCAAGGTCATTTCCTATGATATTGTAAAAAAATATATGGCTCTGCCCTTGCGTATGACAGGGAAGACCCTGCAGGTTGCCATGGCCGAGCCCACCGATACCGCTGCCGTGGAAAGCCTGCAGATTGAAGTCAAAAAAGGGCTGTCAGTCTGTGTCGCCACCCAGAAGGATATCGTCGAAGCTTATAGGAAATATTATAAAATTGGTGATGCAGAGTATAAAGAACTGCTTGATGTCGCCGAGGAGGAAGAGGAAGAAGAAGTAACCAACATCGATGACTTTGGCTCCCTTGCCGCCGAGGCAGCTGACGATATGGCCATCGAGACCCTGGACGAGGAAGAGGGACCTGATCAGTATGCGGCTTCGGACGCTCCCATCATCAAATTGGTCAACGGTATTCTGGTGAAAGCGGTAACAGACGGTGTCAGTGATATTCATATAGAACCATATGAAAAGACTCTTCAGGTTCGTTACAGGATGGATGGATCGTTGTATAAATCCATGAATCTGCCGTTATCCATTAAAAATGCTCTGACTTCCCGGTTAAAAATTCTTGCTTCCCTTGATATTACGGAGCGGAGGGTTCCCCAGGACGGCAGGATCAAGATGCGGGTGGGACGGAGCAAGGTGGTGGACTTCCGCGTCTCCTCCCTACCAACTCTTTTTGGCGAGAGTATCGTCCTGCGTATTCTTGACAAGAGTTCTCTGAACGTTGATCTGACTATGCTGGGATTTGAGCCTGAAACATTTGAAATGCTTAAAAGATGTGTGGCCAAGCCCCAGGGCCTGCTTCTGGTTACCGGCCCAACCGGCAGCGGCAAGACAGTAACCTTGTATTCAGTATTGAATTCATTAAACGATGACGCCATAAAAATTTTAACCGCTGAAGATCCTGTTGAGTTTAATTTCAAGGGCATTAACCAGGTCAATGTTCACCAGGAAGTGGGCATGACCTTTTCCGCCGCCCTGAAAGCTTTTCTGCGTCA
>JAGHCC010000187.1 GCA_021160685.1 Desulfobulbaceae bacterium
ACCCAGCTGTATCCAGGAAACTTTTATCCATATTTTTGATCATACTCAAAAACTTTGGCCAGGATGCAGCAAAAGTTGAGATGTTGGGTTTAAAATAGATTCTTGCGGAAGGATCCAGGGCACCCAGTACAGCTTTTGGGTCTTCAGATTCAAGTTCAAACATTGGAAACCCGACGATCGAATCACAAGCAGTGCCAAACGGTGCAATGACGCTGTACGGTGTCATCGCGTCAAAATTTGCCAATCCATGGAGACCGGCGATAGCATCCGGAGTGACGAAGAAAATAACCACCTCGGGATCATCATGTTCTTCAAGTGTATCCCAACGCTTAAATATAAGATATTTCCCCGGAGCCTGTTTAGGAGGACGGTGTTTGTACATGCTGTCAACATGGGCATGGCTTTTTTTAACACGCTCAATATTGCAGATGTAGTTCTTCACATCCTCTGAGACGTCGATGTCAAAACCAAAAGGAAGGAATGAACCAAAACAGCCGAGATTCTCCTTGTTAAAGGCACGGGAGCGTCCTTGCCTTACTGGGGCTATCTGGCTGAAAATACATGTGTATCCTTTTTTGTTGGCCTTTGGACGGTCTGAAAATTTCACGTCACCAAGTTCATTGGAATAATAACAGACAATGGGGAGTTCGCTACCGGGGAAGTGTTTCTCCCATGCCGTCATAAAGCGTTCCTTGATTTCGATGTTCATTGTATTGTCCTTATGTGGGATGATTTTATTTTGTGCTTGTAAGCATACATGGATGGTAGCCTTTGGCGGTAAGCTGACTTTTTTCCAACGAGCAGATTATCATTTTCGGCAAAAAGCAGAAGGAGCTTACAGGAAAGGTTGTTAATCGTTTAAAATTATGCTCGGTGAGAGGATGGGTAATGCCGCTTGATTAATAATGTTCATTGCCTGACCCAGGAGATAATCCATATATAAGGATGTAGCCCATGATCCAGCGCACATCGCAATCAATGGAAAAGGGCACACGGCTCTCTGTGGCGCGGGCAAAAGCCCTTGCAGTTGAGCAATGATATGGGGAGGGGACCGGATGGGCCAATAAAGCGCTTAAATCAATTTTTTGGGGAACACCCGAACCGGATCGCTGAAATACTCCTTCGTACTTTTGATCACCACCCCGCTTAAGCAAAGCAGGCCAATGAGGTTAGGCCAGGCCATCAGGGCATTGAAAATATCAGAAATGGTCCAGACCAGGCTCAATTCAACGGTTGCTCCGACGGGCAACAGAAAACAGTACAGAATTCGATAAGGCATGATCAGCCCGGATCCAAAAAGATATTCCACCGAGCGGTCGCCGTAGTATGACCAGCTGATCGCCGTTGAAAAGGCAAAAACAATAATGCCTAAGGCGACAATATAGCCGCCCTGGCCGGGCAGGCCGATCTGAAAGGCCCGGGCGGTGAGATCGGCCCCTGTTAAACCCTCGACATAGGCCCCGCTCATGATGATCACCAGACCGGTCATGGTGCAGATGACCAGAGTATCAATAAAAGGTCCCAGCATGGCAACAAGGCCTTCCCTGACCGGTTCACTTGTCTGGGCTGCGCCATGGGCAATGGGAGCGCTGCCCAGTCCCGCCTCATTAGAAAAGACGCCCCTGGCGACGCCGAAACGAATGGCCTGGGCAACTGCGGCACCGGCAAAGCCGCCGGTGGCTGCCGTGCCGGTGAAGGCATCGTGAAAAATCAATGAAAAAGCAGCGGGGATGCATTCATAATTTTTAAAAATAACCAGAAGAGCGCCCAGAATATAAAAGGCGGCCATGAAAGGCACCAGACGGCTGGCTACCTGGCCGATCCTCTTGATCCCGCCGACAATAACGGCAAAAACCAAAAGACCAATAATAATGCCGGTGATCAGCTTGGGTATGCCGAAATGGGTGAGAAGCGGTTCGGCCACGGAATTGGCCTGTACCATGTTGCCGATGCCAAAGGAGGCCATTACCGCGAAAAAAGCAAAAAGCACGCCAAGCCATTTCTGGCCGAGACCGTGCTCAAGATAATACATGGGACCAGCGCTGATCGTCCCGTCTTCATGGACAACACGGAATTTCACAGCAAGAAGACATTCGGCGTATTTCAGAGCCATACCGAAAAAGGCCGTCACCCACATCCAGAAAATAGCGCCGGGTCCGCCCAAGGCGACGGCCGTGCCGACACCGGCAATATTTCCGGTGCCGATGGTAGCGGAAAGGGCGGCGGACAGGGCCTGAAAATGGGTAATCTCTCCCTCATCTTCAGGATCATCGAATTTGCCTGAAATCAGCTTCCAGCCATAGGAAAACCAACGAACCTGAACAGCACGCAGTAAGATCGTGATAAAAATACCCGTGCCGACAAGAAGGGCAATGGTTACCGGACCCCAGACAATACCGTTGATGGTGTTTAAAAAATCTGACATTTTCTTTATCCCTGAATGAATACAAGCTTCAAAATTGAAATTACGATACTAAGATGCGGAGTCTTTTTTTGCAAGACCTCGAAAAAAAGATTGCAAAAGAAAAAGGAGTATGAGAAGCATTGTCTTGAGTTTTTTTCTAATTATTTATAAAATCTATAAAAATCAACACTCTGGAGCTAAAAAAATGACAAAACGAATAATGAGTATCATCCTGACCGGCAGCCTGCTGTCCATATCGGCTCTCTGTCTGGCCGACAGCGGTCCGGCGGAAATGGATCTTAAAGCTAAATACGCGATCGAAGGCAAAAAGGCGGCTGTTGTTTTCCCGCACAAGCTTCACCAGGATAAACTTGACTGTGTGAAATGCCATGACACTGATCAGGGTGGCGCATTAAGCATCACACCGGAAGTCATGACAGGAATGAAAAATGATTTTCATAAGAAAATATGCTGGCCCTGCCATATTGAGATGGAAGTGCCGAAGGGCAAATCCTGTAACACTTGCCATAAAAAGTAGTTGTCTGTCGTTGACATAGGCCTGCAGGAAATGACTGACATCATTATCCCGCAGAACCTTAAACTCTCCCGGAGGGAGCCAAGCCGCTCAGGTTGATTTTTTCAAGGAATAAGTGAAAGAAAATCAATATAAAATACTCATTGTTGAAGACAATCAAGCCATGCGCAAGCTGCTTGAATCCATGTTGTATGGACTTGATTACACCAACCTGATGTCTGCGGGGGATGGAGCTGCGGCCTGGAAGATTATCCAGGAAGAATCCATTGACATTGTCCTTTGTGACCTGCTCATGCCTGTCATGAACGGACTGGAGCTGCTACATAAGATCAGGGCTTCCAAGGAGTTTTACAATTTACCCTTTATAATGATCACCGGCGCCGACAATCAAAGCGAAATCATGTATACCCTCCAGGCCGAGGTTGATTATTACATCTTAAAGCCGCCCAATGTCGGTAAGCTTGACGATTTTTTAAAAAAGGTCATTCGGCAGAAGATGGCGCCGACAATGTATGAAAAAGCAGTAACCGCCGGTAAATTCTACTATCTCAACAATAATGGACAGAAGGCTCTGAAGTGCTTTGATGTCGCGACCCGGCACCAGCCGGAAAACCCCATGCCCTATTATTACATGGGACTTATTTACAAAAAAGATAATGACTTTGAAAAGGCAATAGAAGTTTTCAATAAATGCGTCAGCCTCTCCAGGCTTTATGTTAATGCCCTTATCGCTCTGGCTGAAATCCACAATGAACGAAACGATGACAAAATATTAGCAAAAATTCTTGCGAAAGTGGTTCTTCTTATCCCGGACAAACTTGAAATGCAGCGCAATCTCGGCGCGGCTTACGGGCGACTCGGTGAGACGGAAAAAGCGGCGCATCACCTGAAGACCGCAGTCCGACTCGCCAAAAACGACAAAGAAATATTAAAAAACCTTGTTGAGGACTTTATTGACGCCGGTCTTTATGATGAAGCTGACGATCTTTTTTTGAGAAAATTCGGTGAAGATGACAAAGAAAAAATTGTCCGTTTCTGGAACCGATTAGGCTTTTGTTGCAAAGAGAAGGGAAACCCGGACAAGGCAAAATATTTTTACATGAGCGCTCTCGGTTATCTTCCCCAGCACAAAAGCACCAACCTCAATCTAGCCTTCCTTCTTATGGAGGACAAAGAGTATGACGGAGCCCGGGCATATCTCAACAAGGTACTCAGGCTCTCTCCCGATTGCCCTGAGACGAAGGAACTGGAAGAAAAACTCAACAAACTTCAGAATGGATAACCAGGCTCAGCCACGGTTTCATTCCTTAATTGAGATCATTGTGTAACTATTCAACAGCACCTCATCTGTACCCGATCCTTAACGGCAACAAGCCCCGATAATTATAATGAGCCGATTCACAAGTTTCATTTCTCACCGCTGCCACTGGTGTTATCAACAGATCATTCTCAATGGTGTGAAACCAGAGCATGATTTAGAAAGTGTGCGTCGAATCATGCTCATGAACCTCATCAGTGTGACCGGAATTCTCGTTTTGATTCCCATGGGGCTCCTGGCTCTTCTTCAAAAAAAAACGAACCTGTTTATCGCCGATTTTCTGATTGCCTTCATCCTGGCAATCCTTCTTGTTAACTTAAAAACATGCAGCCAATACAGAAGGGTTATCCTTGGTGGAATGTGCGCCATGACCGGGCTTTACTGGTACCTTTTCTTTTCCGGTGGCGTTGGGGGATCCGCTTTTGTCTGGATTTATACCTATCCACTATTTTCATCCTTCCTGCTAGGTTCAACCAGAGGCGCCGTTGCGACAATCTGTCTGGCAATTCCCCTGTTGTACCACACCATTTTTCCACTTCATCCTCAATCTTTTTTTATCTATCCCGATGAATTGATGCTGCGTTTTTTTTCATCATTTTTTGTTGTCTCTCTCTACTCCTACTTGTCTGAAATAATTCGGGAAAAAACGCATCGTGAACTGAAAATTAAAAACAGGGCGCTTGAAGAGAACATTGTCAGTTTACAAAAAGCACAGGATGATCAGACAACTTCCCATCATAACCTGATGTTGGCTTATCAGGAGTTGGATCAGATTTTTAATGCTGCCGTGCCACTGTGTATCATCTCAGGAGATTATCAGATAGAGCGGGTCAATGACGCCTTCTGCTCCTATTTTGAATGTACAAGAAAAAATATCCTGGGAACTCACTGCTATGCTTTCTTTGAAAAAAGAGACAAAAGCTGTACAGATTGCCATTTGTCGGCTTTTCTGAGGGGCGGAGAATTATCGGAAAAAATAATCAAGTACAGGACAAGCAACAGGGAGAAAAAATTTGCCAGGGTTCATTCCGTACCGTTTCTTGATGACAGCAATTCTCTGCACGGCATGATCAGTACTTTTTTCGACATGACGGAGAAGTATGAAACAGAGCAGAAGCTTGAGCAGACTAGGCAGCAGCTGCTCCATTCGGAGAAATTAGGCGCAATCGGCCGCCTGTCCGCCTGCATTGCCCATGAGTTCAACAATCCGTTACATGGAGTGATGAATGTCGTCAACAGTATCCGCAAACATGAATCACTCAGTGAAGAGTATCAGGAGCTTGCAGATATCGCATTGCAGGAATGCCACAGGATGAAATTTCTCATTAAGGAACTGCAGCAGTTTAACCGGCCTTCATCCGGGAAAAAAGAGCTGTTCGATATCCATCAATCCATTGACAACATCCTGCTTTTCCATAAAAAGCAATTTAAGAACAAAAAGGCCAGGATCGAAAAACAATTTGATGCTTCTGTTCCGCTCATCTGGGCTATCCCGGATCAGATCAAACAGGTGCTGGTGAATTTATTTAATAATGCCGCAGATGCCATGCCCGAGGAGGGAGGCACAGTGACGATCTCCACAACATTACAGGAAGATAACCTTTCCATAAAAATCAAGGATACCGGCAGTGGCATTCGCCCGGATCATATAAAAAATATCTTTGAACCATTTTTTACCACCAAGCCGGCTGTGAAAGGGACAGGACTTGGTCTTCCTGTTTCATACGGAATTATAAAAAGCCACGAAGGAGACATTTCTGTTACAAGCAAGCCAGGTCAGGGCTCCACCTTTACGATCACTTTACCTGTTGATACGAGGCTGATTGATGAAAAGAAAAATTCTGATCGTTGATGATGAAATCATTATTCTAAAATGTATCCTGGTTGACCTTCGCCGCTTCGACTACTCTGTTGATACGGCAGAGAACGGAAACCAGGCCCTTGCCATGCTCGAAAAAGAAAAGTATGACCTGGTCATCACGGATCTCATGATGGAGGATATGGGTGGCCTGGAGCTGTTGGCTGAAATCAAGAAAAAAACAGCTGATATGCCGGTCATCATCATGACCGGTTATGGTGAGCTCGACTCAGCGATTGAAGCGCTGCGCCTGGGTGCGTCCGATTATCTCCTGAAACCCTGCAATAACGAAGAGCTGATATTGCGGGTTGGAAACTGCATCGATAAGGTGGAATTGCAGAAAAAAGTCAAATTTTATGAAAGCATCCTGCCCATCTGCAGTGTATGCAAAAAAATAAGAGATGACGCGGGAAAGGGAAGAGGAGACGGTGACTGGAAACCCCTGGAAGAATATCTTGCCCAAAATGTCGGCCTGGATTTAAGTCATGGTATCTGTCCGGAGTGTTCCGACAAACTTTACGGCGACCAGGAATGGTATAAGGAAAATAGAGATGAAAGTTAATCTCTCACAGAGGCGCAGAGACGCAGAGAAAAAACTCTGTGAGCTCGTAAGCGTTCACCAGCACCTCATCTTCGCCCATTTCGGAGTCTACGCTTACCTGGCCTGCTCGAATAGCACCAGTATGCTTCGCAGTCCAGGTAAGCGAGTATGCAAGACTCCGAAATGAATGAATCTAAGGCACTGGTAAACGCTTACAAAGCGAAGGTTTCCGTAAATCTGTTGCCCTACCTGAACAGTTACAAATGAACAGGAAACATGGCCTTTTTTCCTTACTCCTTCAGCCTTCAACCATTATTATCCTCCAGCAGCCTCTGTAGGCGGAAATAATGGCCCTTTTCAGCCATCAAACCGTCATGACTTCCTGATTCAACAATTTCTCCCCTGTCCATGACCAGAATCCGGTCCGCCCGCCGGACAGTTGATAAACGATGGGCTATCAAAATACAAGTCCTGTGGGACATCATATTTTCCAGAGCCTGATCAATGAACATTTCCGTTTCACTGTCCACATTGGCGGTGGCCTCGTCAAGAATGAGAATTTTTGGATTCCTGGCTAATACCCGGGCAAGGCTCATCAACTGCTGCTGTCCCCTGGAAAGATCAAATCCTGCACCGATCCGGGTCTGCAGCCCATCCGGAAGATCTTTAACAACAGAACTCATCTGGGAAAGATCAAGAATCCTGTCAAGATCTTCCTCACTTACCTCCATGTCAAGAACGATATTGTCCCTGATCGAGCCGGGTATGATGAACAGATCCTGGGGAACAAAGCCGATCATCTTTCTCAGCCATTCCGGGGACAGTTGCTGCAGATTTATGCCGTCAAGCAGTATCGCACCGTCATCCGGTTCATGAAACCTCTCAATCAAATTAATGATTGTACTTTTTCCCGCTCCGGTGGCACCGACAATAGCCAGGGTCTCCCCCGGGCGAACAGTAAAGGTGAGGTTACGCAGAACAGGATGGTTTTTTTCATATGAAAATGAGACCCCCTGGAACTCAATTTTGCCGTCAATATGGGACGGAATGATTCCGCTGCTGTCAGCCCTTTCCAGATCCATCAGATGAAAAATTCTTTCCGCCGAGGCCATGGCGGACTGAACAATGGAATATTTCTGGGAAAGTTCACGAACCGGTTGAAAGAAAAGGCGTATATAGGAAATAAAAGCGGTGAGATCTCCCAAGGTCATGTGCTCCCTGATTATTTCTCCGCCGCCATACCAGATAATCAGACTCAGGGCTATTGACTGCAGGAGTTCGATCAGCGGCATGAATGTGCCGAAAATTCGAATCTGGCGCAGGACCAGTTGACAATAATCTTCTCCGAGAATGTGATATTTATTGATCGAGGCCTGCTGGACGCCGAAGAGCTGAAGAACGGAAACGCCGGAAACATTCTCCTGAATAAAAGTATTCAGACCCGCCAGACTGGTACGGATCCGGCGGGACACATCCCTGGCCAACCGACCAAAGAAGACGGTTGACAGGACAAGAAAGGGGAAGACGAGACTGACAACACAGGCCAGCCTCCAGTTCATCCAGAACAGCAGAATCAGAATACCGCCTAAGCGGATAAAATCATTAACTCCGGTGACAACAACCGAGGTAAACATCTCATGCATATTCTGTATATCATTGGTGACTCTTGTGACGATCCTGCCCACCGGCGTCGCGTTAAAAAAAGAAACCGGCAAATGGAGAGTGTGAATGAAAAGTTTCTGGCGCAGACTGTGCATCATGTTCTGGCCGGCCCACTCCAGGACAATGATCTGGCAAAAATGTGCGCCGAAACCGACCAGCATGATGATGAGAAACAGAAGGGACAAACGCGTAATCCCGCTCACACGTTCAATATTCGCCAACTCTTCATTGACAATGTATTGATCGATGCCAAGGCGGAGGAGATAAGGTAAAGCCAGACTTGCCGCAGTCACGCCCAAGGAAAGGATGAGGCCGAAGGTCACCCATTTCCAATGAGGCGCAGCAATGGCAATGATCTTTGAAATCAGTTTTCCATCCCGTGCCCGTGGGACGAAGTCCTCTTCAATATAACCGAAACTTGTACGCATTAGATTTTCTTTATCTGCTGCCGACGGCAGATAGCTCTATAAAAATCATTATTCAGCTGCAACTCCTCATGGGTGCCTTTGTCAACAATGGCGCCGTTTTCAAGAACAATAATTTCTCGTGCCGAACGGAGCGGCGCAATGCGATGGGAAACAAGAATACAGATTCGTTCCCGCAGATATTCGGCAAGATTTTCAATCACCTTGTTCTCCGTCTCCATGTCAACGGCTGAAAAAGAGTCATCAATAATCATGATGGGACGATTCAGCAACAATCCCCTGGCAAGGGAAATTCTCTGTCTCTGGCCGCCGGAAAGCCGAATTCCCTTTTCGCCGATCCTGGTTTCATAGCCGTCAGGCATGGCCATGATCTCATCATGAATCACCGCCATCCTGGCGGCAGTCTCAACCTCTTCAATAGTTGCGTCAAGCTTACCCAGACGGATATTATGAGCAATGCTGTCCGAAAAAAGCTGCACTTCCTGAGGGATATAGGCAATATGTGATCTTAAATCCGCTAAACCGAGCTTATTGACGTCGTGGTCATCAAAATAAACCATACCACCTTCAACCGGATAAAGACGGGTAAGGAGATGACACAGGGTTGTCTTGCCGGAGCCGGTCTTGCCGACAATCCCCAGGATTCCCGGCCGAACCCGCAAATTGACATCTCGAAGAACAAGCTGGCTGCTTCCCGGATAAGAAAAAGAGAGATTGCGAAGATGAATGGTCTGAATTTCTTCAATCGTCTCAGGATGTTCGGCCTCGGCAAAAAGAGGTCTGGCCGTGAAAATCTCTTGAATTCTTTGCAGCGAAATTTTGCCGCGCTGGAAGAGATTGACAACCCAGCCCATGGCCATCATGGGCCAAGTCAGCATGTAGAGATAAGCGATGAAAGCGATGAAATCACCAATGGAAATCTCTGCATCAATAACAAGACGGCCGCCCCAGCAAAGAACCAAAAGCAGGCTTGCATTGGCAATGGCGCTGGAAAGGGGAAAGAGAGTCCCATGGACAAAGGCCAGACGAAAATTATTACGGACATATATTTTCCCTTTTTTATCAAACTGGCTGGAATACGTTTCCTCCTGATTATAGGCCTTAATCAGGCGTATTGAGGTTATGGCGTCACGGGAAAATTCGGTCAGATTGGAAAATTGCTCCTGCACTGTACCAAAAATACGACCCAGGCGGCGGGTCAGTAACCTGACGCCAATCACCAGAAGCGGCATGGGAAGAAGGGCGATTGCCGTCAGGGTTGGATGGATATAGATCATGCAGCACAGGGCAGCCAGTCCCATGATGACCGCATCAAGGGACGCCACAACTCCCATGCCGCAGGCCAATTGTACGGCCTGCAGATCATTTGTGGACAGGGCCATGATATCACCGGCCCGTCTTTGTTGAAAAAAAGCACGATCCAGAGTGAGGATATGAGAAAACAACCTGTTCCGCAGCTCCATTTCAAGAAGGCGTGAAAAACCAAGAATGAGATAACGCCAGATAAAACGTAAAGCAGCAATAAGCAGGGCTAAAAGACTGATGATTAAGGCCGAGCGGAGAATAATGGCATTGTCCGGAGTAAAACGGCCAAGTTCATCCACTGCTGTTTTTAGCAATCTGGGAATACAGAGCTGGAAAAAATCCACGCTCAAAACAGCTATGATTCCCACAAAAAGTCGAAAAAAATATTTTTTAAAATAAGGCTTAATAATTTGAAATTCAGACATCATTTTTTTCTTTTCCGTCATGGCAGGATCTAACCGGTGACAATCTTGATGATCTCGAAAAAAATAACCAAATATTGAAATTTATCTCTCACAGCGGTGCGGAAACGCAGGGGAAAAAACTCTGTGCCTCTGCGAGAGAGTTAAACAGGTTGAATGTATCTCCCAAATCAACAAACTACTTTATTTGCATCAGGTTGACGAACAGAAACAAAGGAATAATC
>JAGHCC010000447.1 GCA_021160685.1 Desulfobulbaceae bacterium
CAATCGAACTTGGTTGAATAACCAGATCACCCCCTATGAACTTTATCTAAAACTCATTTACGAATACCTGCAGGAAGATATTAACCTTCAGGATGATATTGAAACGTTTCTGCCGGAAGGCTTTATGTCTTTGCGCTATCAACAGCAGGCCGTAGTCCAGGCACTCAAGAAACTGAATGAGTACAACGGCGTCTTTTTGGCTGATGTCGTTGGCCTCGGCAAAACCTTTATTACAGCGCAATTGTTACAGCAGATAAAAGGGCGTATTCTAGTAATCTGTCCCCCCATACTAAAAAATTACTGGGAGGAAAGCCTGCATGATTTTCGGGTTCCGGCCAGAGTTGAATCTCTCGGCAAGCTTGAACATGTTTTTAGTTTTGGCATTGATCGATTTGATTATATCGTCGTCGATGAAGCCCACCGATTCAGAAATGAAAATACCCGCTCTTACGCGGATCTTCTCGATATCTGCCGTGGGAAAAAGATTATTCTGGTTACAGCCACCCCCTTAAATAATACTATTGACGATATCTTCGCTCAGTTGAAGCTCTTTCAGGCCCCCAGAAATGCAACCATTCCCGGAATTCCCAATCTGGAAAAGTTTTTTCATAATCTCAGAAAACGGTTTAAAGGAGTTGATCGTCAAGACCCTGAATATAAAGAGATCATTAGGCAAGTATCCAGGGAAATCCGTGAACGAATCCTGAAACATGTTATGGTACGCCGTACCCGAGCGGATGTTCTAACCTATTTCAAAGATGACACTACCAATCAAGGGCTCAAATTTCCCGAGATGCATGATCCGCAGAAAATTGTCTACCGGTTTGAAGGACAACTTGAACCAGTTTTTAACTCTACCATCAAACTTCTGCAGGCCTTCCGATATGCTCGCTATATTCCCCTCCTCTACTACGTCGGCAGCAAAGACCTGACCGAGTTTGAAAAGCAGCAACAACGGAATGTCGGCGGTTTCATGAAGGGCATCTTGATCAAACGTCTTGAAAGCAGTTTTTACGCCTTTCGTAAAAGCATTCGCCGCTTCGTCAGATCCTACGAATCTTTTATTAGAATGTTTGATGGCGGCACAGTCTACATCAGCAAAAGTATTGATGTCTATGAATTGCTCGATAATGACGACATTGACACCTTGGAAGTATTTGTTGAGGAAGAAAAAGCCCAGAAATACCAGTCCGTTGATTTTAAAAATGATTTTTATGATGACTTGCTCCATGATCTGGCGACCCTTAAAAAGATTGAGTCTCTCTGGCAGTCCGTTAACATCGACCCTAAACTGGAAGCGTGCATCAACAGCTTGCAGACGGACAGACATCTTAAAAATCGGCAACTGGTAATTTTCACAGAATCTCGCGAGACCGGGGAATACCTTTTTCAACAACTAAACACCAAATTTCCCGATCAAGTCATCTTTTTCAGCAGCCACGGCGGCCGCACAGGGTCGGATGCGACAACTCATAGTCCGGTCTTCGCCCGCGAGCTGATCAAGGCAGCGTATGACCCCAACCACAAAAAACCTACTCAGAACCTTCGCATCCTCATTACAACTGATGTTCTGGCTGAAGGCATCAACCTCCACCGGGCCAATATCTTGATTAATTACGACCTGCCCTGGAATCCGACTCGGGTACTGCAGCGGGCCGGTCGGATTAACCGCCTGGGAACCACCCATGCCGACATTTACATCTACAACTTTTTCCCTACCACCCAGGCCGATACACATCTCGGGTTGGAAGCCAACATCACCAATAAGATTCAAATGTTCCATGATATTCTTGGGGAGGATGCCAGATACCTCTCCGACGGTGAGGAGATCGGCAGTCAAGAACTCTTTGATACTTTGAATAGTAAAAAATCATATACCGGCGAAGAAGAGGAGGGTGACTCTGAACTGATGTATCTAGAGATGATGCGAGCCATCCGTGACGAACAACCGGCCCTCTTTAAAAGAATAAAGCAGCTACCCAAAAAGGCCCGTTCCGGATATCTCACTGACACGGTGGCAACCGACCAGTTGGTCACCTTTTTCCGCATCGGTGCTCTGAAGAAATTTTACGTAAATCAACAGGGAAACTCAGAAGAAATTACCTTTTTTGAAGCCGCTGCCCGGCTCGAATGCACACCCGACACAGCGCGCCAGATAATCCCCAAGGACTATTATCAACTTTTGGAAACCAACAAGCAGCGCTTTCAGCAGGACACCTTGCAAGACGCCGAGCCTGAGACAAAACGTGGCGTCGGCCGTTCCAATCTGGGCTACATTGAAAAACGACTTAAAGACAAGACCTTCAGGAACTGCCAGAAATTCACCGACAGCGATGACGAGTTCATCAGTGGTATTTTGAAAATGATCAATCAGGGAACCATGGCGAAAAAGGTCGCCCAACAACTCAAAAAAGAGCTCGAAAAAACCCTTGACCCGCTGGAGGTAATCACCATTCTCCGTAAAGAAATCCGGATTGTTGATGATCTGGATCATACCCGCGACGGGGCAGCGGCAAGCAAGCGAGAAGTCATTCTCTCCGGCTATCAGATTGCCAAAGAGGATTTGTAAACGATGGATAAACAGCAGGCTCAACGACAGATTCAGGATATTTTTCAAAAATCATTCAACCGTGAAACCTACGAACATTTTCTTCGCAATCTGCTGAACAAGTTTGAACTGCGCGGTGTTCACTATACAGGTAATCTGATTCCTGACGCCTTCAGAATCCACGTTACCCAATACTGGCGTATCGGCAAATATATCGACCCTGACGGTAATGAGATGGATCTACTGG
>JAGHCC010000448.1 GCA_021160685.1 Desulfobulbaceae bacterium
GGAGAAGATAGCCCAACAGAATCAAAATGAACAAATTGACCAGGTCAAATCTTTTGCCGCCGGCCGCTCCAGCCTGGCAATGATCCTCGGATTTGCGGCTCTACTGCTCTCGGCTGGGCTCGGTTATGCCCTTTTTCAGATGATGAGAGGTAACGCTCAACTGCTGGCCGAAGTGGCTGAACAAACCGAGATCTTTAACCTCCTTGAAACGCCGATCATGGCCATTGATGCGGATTACAACATCAAGGTACTTAATAAGGCAGGCGCCGCTGTGGGTAAAAAGACCGTGGCCGAATGCCTGGGCACGAAATGTTATGATCTTTTTAAAACCGACGATTGTAAGACTCCGCGCTGCGCCCTGACTCAGGCCATGGAGAGCGGCGAGACCCATACCAACCGCACAGTGTCCCATGCCGCCCAGGATATCCCTATCATGTACTCCGGCATGCCTTGGCGGGACGGGAAGGGCAGTATCATTGGCGCGGTGGAATACGTGGTTGATGTCAGCCGCCAGAACGAGGTGCAAGAGGGTGTCCAGGAAAGCGCTTCCCAGCTCTCTACTGCGGTTGATTCTCTCGGCAGCATGGCGGTCGAGATGAAAGAAAAGAGTTCCGCCATCTCGGCCAATGTCAACAAGGTGGCTGATGCGGTCGGACAGATCAACGATGATGCTGCCAAGGTCGCGGCCGCCACGGAGGAATCCCAGGCTGTACTCAGCAATGTGGCGGCGGCCAGCGAAGAGATGACCGCCACCATTGATGAAATTGCCCAGCATGCCAGCCAGGCCAGTAATGTTACCGGCAATGCGGTGGAGACGGTGAGCAGCCTGAGCGGTCGGGTGGATGAGCTTAATGAATCATCCGGTGAAATTTCTTCGGTGATCGGCACCATTAATGATATTGCCGATCAGACCAAACTTCTGGCCTTAAATGCCACTATTGAGGCGGCCCGGGCCGGTGAGGCGGGCAAGGGTTTTGCCGTGGTGGCCAGTGAGGTGAAGGAATTGGCCCGCCAGACCAGCGAGGCCACTGATGACATCCGCCAAAAGGTGGAAAAAATTGCCGAATCCACCAATAAAACGGTGACGGATATCGATGAGGTAGGCAATATCATCAACCAGGTCAATGATATCGTCACCTCCATTGCCTCGGCCGTGGAAGAACAGTCCGTGACCACCAGGGATATTGCCTCCAATGTCTCCCAGGCCGCCTTGGGTATGCGGGAGGTTTCCGGCACCGTCTCCATGACCGCCCAGGCAATTAATGATGTTACCGGTGACATTGACACCATTAATCATGACAGTGATGATATCCAGCAGGGGGTTGACATGTTGAGCCAGAGTACACAGATGCTGGCCGAGCTAAACGGTCAGCTCAGTGCAATGGCAGACAGGTTAACGGAATAGACGGGAAAACAATCAGGCCCGGATCTGCTCTTCGGCAAGCATGGTATCAAGAAACCGCAGAAGAAAATCCCGCTGCTCCTTCGTCGCGTAGCTGATGCAGGAGCAATGCAGATTCGCCTCACTGCGCACCAGAAGTTCGGCGATCAACTTATCCTTACTGAGATCAATACCGAAATGAAACGGGCCGCACTCTTCATGGCCCTGCTGGGCCTCGCTCAACAGATCATCGGGAAGAGTGAGCCAGTACATACCGACAATGAGGCCGCTCTTCAGGGTTCTTTTTAAATAATTATCGAGGTTATCTCTTTCTTCCCGACTTAACTCATCAATCAAAAACTGTCTCATTTTTCTTTCTCACTCGTCAAATTCAAGGCTAAATTCAGTGGATACCTCCAGGGGCTGATCCATCATTTTAGCCCGCAATCCCCGGACTTTATTCTTAAACTCACGGATATACTGATCAAGAACATCCTCGGTCTCAATGACATACGGGGTAATCATGATCAGCAACTCCTGTTTCACCTTTTTATCCTTTTGATATTTAAACATATAGCCGAGCCAGGGGATATCTTTAAAAAAAGGAACACCGCTCTCGATCGTAAGGGTCTCATTTCTAATCAAACCGCCGATGAGCACCGACTGACCGTCTTTCACCGCCATTTTTGTCTTGACCTTCCGTATGGAAATAATGGGTGAATTAATCCCGGAAGTAAAATTTTCCTCGGCGCTGCTGACCTCCTGGCTGACATCCAGAATAATAATGCCGTTATAATTAATTTTTGGAGTCACCTCGAGAATGACACCGGTATTTCTATACTCCACGGTCTTGTCAACGGCGTCACCCAGCACTGTCGAGTTATCCTGGTAGGTTTCCGTTGTAACAATGGGCACCTCTTGCCCCACGTCAATAGTTGCGGTCTCATTATTCAACACCAGAACCTGGGGTGAGGAAAGAATCGTCAGGTCATTATCCGTGGCCAGGGCATGGAGCATACCGACAATGTTGTCGGCATGATCAATGATGTTATAGGAAAATCCGCCGGTGGGCACACCGAAATCTGTTGAGAGGGTCTGCGTGTAATCACTGCCGTTAATACCAAGATTCTTATTATGAAAGGCCCATTCCACCCCCAGTTCCAGTTCATTGGTCAAAGAGATCTCCGCCACCAGAACTTCAACAAGAACCTGGCGCGGCATGTTGTCCAGCCTTTCCAGGAGTTTAATCAGCCGGCTGTAATCAGCGGGCAATGACCTGATTAAAATAATATTGCGGCTGTCATCGGCAAGCAGCATAGGGGCACCGGCAAAACGCAGGGATGACAGAGGAGCGTTTGATTGTACCGTTTTCCGGGAAGCTGTCTGTCTATTTTTCTGACCGCTTTTTTTATTTTTTGAGTCCGGGCGACCATCGGGTGACGTCCTGCTTTTCGGTTCGTCTTCACTGATCAGGGTATTAACCAGATCGGCCAAATCGGATGCCACCGAATTCCTGACATTATAGATATAGATATTGTCCCGATCCTGGGAAGGGACAACATCGAGTTCAGCAATCCAACTCTGGGAAGAGTCAAGCAGGGATTCATTTTTGCTGATCAGAAGAAGCGAATTGACCCTTTCAAGGGGGACAAGGGAAACCCCTTCAAAATCTTTTTTATTAATATGCATAGCGTCAAAAATCTCTACCAACTCATCACGCAGATCATAAAGCGGCGCATTTTCCACCTTGACCAACCTGATTTTCAGAGAGGAGAGAGGAGAAATATCCAGGCGAAATAAAAGCTGAAGAACATCAAGAACCTTACTTTCATAATCGCGAATCAACAGGGTATTCTGGTTGGGCAGGTTATGGACCGCCCCCTGGGCCGAGAGGTACGGCTCCAGCAGTTTGGCCGCTTCGGTAGAGGAGAGATGCATGACCGGCACGACCTGAATGACCACCTCGGATCCCTCGGCCAGGTCGGAAATCTGCCGGGGGCCGTTGATGATCTGAGAGGACAGATTTTTGCTCACGTAAATATAATCGTAGGAGCCTTCACTGCGAATATCAAGGCCGTTAATGTGAAGAATTTTCTTGAAAATGGTAAAGAGCTGACCCATGGGAATCTTCTTTCCGGATCGAAGATTCACCACTCCTTTGACTTGGGGGTCAATAACGTAATTCAAATCAAGGGTCTCGGCGATGACCTGAATCACCTCGAAGATATCGGCATTATCGAAGTTTAAAAGAATCCCCTCTCCATCCTCAACTGCGCCTGTAGATTTTGCAGAAACTGAAGATTTTGCCGGAGGAGCAAGTTTATCCAGAAAGCTGTTTGTGCCGCTGGTTTGCAGGGACAAATCCTTGACCCCGGGCCGGTCATCCTTGTCCCCGGGGCTTGTATCTTCCTCAAGGACGGATGCTTTTGCTTCCGGTTTAGTTATGTTTGAATTTATTTCCTCAAGATCGATATAGGGGTGGATCTTCTCTTTAGAAACGCACCCCCCCAGTATCACGAAAAAAATTAGCACTCCGAGAAGTATCTGTTTATTCGGCATGAAACACCTTTAAATCCTTGACTCTTAGTGCAGTCAGATAATCATCTTTTTGTCGATATTAACAAATAATCTGCAATTTTGATGTAATTCCATGTAACTAATCACGAAAATCGTCATGTTCCGCCAAAGGAGGCGGAATGACCTGTCTGGTCCTCGGGGTCGCTGTTCTGACTTTCACCCGCTGACGCTTGCTTGTGACCGCCTTTGTCGATTTGGCGACAGATTTGTTGAGCCTTCGAGGCCTTTTATTTTCTACTTTGGGGGGGGCGAGGCGATTTTTTCCGGGATCATTGAGAAATTTAACAACCGTTTTCCCTCTCTTCTCAAATTTAATCCTGTCGGCCTCAATCTCAACAACCTTATAATCACTGAAACGCTCACCGACAAGAAGCCGGGCATAGTCACGATTTTTCGCTGACCGTAATGTCTTCTTTTTCGCCCTTTTGACTTGAGATTTTGTTTTTTTGCGCTGTGCCGGGTAGGAAATCAGCCCCCTACGCACATCTCCCCTAATCAGTGAACCGACATACATCACATCACCCATGTTCACCTTGATCTCTTCGTGATCCCCGGTTAAATCGTCCTCTCCCAGGCCCTCTTCCTCGGCCGCCAGCATTCTTTTCTCATTAAACAGATACCCGTCACGCAGATCAGGCAACGATGTGGGAACCTTGGGATAGAATTCGGTTTTTTCCTGCCCGGAAACCGAATGACCCCCTTTAACTTTCACCTGCCGGCCCGTTACCTGCTCCCCGGGCAACATACTCCGGCTTCCTTCGTTGACCAGAAAGAAAAATGAGATGAGAAGACCTATGGCAATGACAATTCGAAACATCATGAACCCGGTTGTGCCAGATGATAAAAGCCTTTAACGTCAAGAGAAATTTTTAATCCGGCTTTATAGGGTTTTAAAGAAAAGGTCTCAATCTTAATCAGTTCACTGGAGCGATACAAATTTGCCAAAAAATCGACAAACTGGTCAAGACTGCCCGAAAGGCGCATCTTGATGACAAGATCTTCAATCTCGCCCGGTTTTACGTTGCCTCCCTGGCGCATAGGGCGGATTGACTCGGGTTCGAGACCGGCATCCGCAACCTTGTTCTGCAGCATAATCTGCATGGCTGAAGAAATTTCTTCCACGGAAGAGCCGCTAAAGAGATACCTGTCAATCTGTTCAGCCCGTTTTTCAAGCTGCGTGACTCTTTTTTTGAGCTGAGGCTGCATGACAACAGCTTTCTGGTATTGATTGAGCAAATCGACCCGACTCTCCACCTCCTCCTTCTGATTCTGATAATATCCCATGGCCAGCCGGCCGATATTCAAAATCAGCAAAAGAGCCAGCACGACCATAAACAGTCGTTTTTTATCAATTCTGCCTATTAAAGAGGAAAAATTGATCATTTGCGGCTGATCTCCACATGAAAATAGGTTTTATTTTTTCTGCGCCGGGTTGATTTCAGAGTGGTATCACCCAATTTCTGCAATTTCTTTGTCAACACACTGATATTCTCGGTAAAACCCTGAATATGAATTGCCCCGGTTTTCTTATCCATTCTAACCTGATCGAGATAGGCTGTTTTTGGCAAAACAGTGGTCAATTTTTCCAGAAACCGGATCAAGTCGAAATTACGACCGAGATTTTCGATGCGCGTAATTGATTTCTCCAGACTTTTTTCCCTGACGCGAAGGGACTCGGTTTCTTTAACCTGGGGAAGAATGGAGGTAATTTCGGCCTCAACAAATTTAGACCGACTCCAGACCTGATATCCCTTGATGCCGGCCACGCTGATGGCCGCCAGGATATTAAGAACCACCAGCACAATAAGGATCATGCGAAAAAAATCCGGCCGCCGGTAAGAGGCCGGCAGCAGATTAAACTGCTTCCTCCCTGTTTTTTCAATCGTATTCAGCTGCTGAAAACGATCATCTACCGGCTGGCCGCTGCTGAAAACGATTTCCGCCCCGGAAAATGTGATGACATCCTCAAAGGAAGGTACCGCTCTGCAGAGCAGCCGGTCCTGAAGTTGATTCCCTTCGAAGGAAAGCATTTTTGGCGACAGATCACCAAGCAGCAGGGCCCATTTCGTCTTTTTCAACTTTCCACTGACATAACGTTGAGACTCGGGAAAGACAGCCGTAACCTGAAAACCGTCAGCCAGAAGATCCTCAACCATTGACTCTACCTGACTGGCCTGAATCGCGTAAAGCAGCACATCATATGCCTCTTTTTTACGAACCGTGGTAAAAGAGTGCAGACAC
>JAGHCC010000177.1 GCA_021160685.1 Desulfobulbaceae bacterium
GGGGCAATGTCTCCCCAAAGGGCTCGGAAGGAGTGATCCACCTGGCCATGATGGTAAACATCTCCTGAACATTAATGGGCTTGGCAATGTGGTCATTCATCCCTGCAGCAAGAACCTTTTCACGATCACCGGCCATGGCGTTGGCCGTCATGGCAAGTATCGGAAGTTCTTTAAAGCGTTCCTGCTCACGAAGTTTGCCTGTCGCCTCATAGCCATCCATTACCGGCATCTGACAATCCATCAGCACACCATCGAAATCTTCTTTTGCCAGCAGATCCAGAGCCTCCTGTCCATTATCAGCCACATCGACGTTGATTCCATTGCCGGTCAGCAGTTCCAGCGCCAATTCCTGGTTGATTTCGTTATCTTCCACCAGGAGTACCCTGGCGCCACGTAACTTGGCAATGGCCGCATCGGCTTCATTTTGGCGGTTGCCGGTACGGGTCTCACTGATCACCTCATGGCCCATGGCCAGCATGATGGTATCGTGCAAGATGGAGGAGGTAACAGGCTTTGTCAGAAAGCCGCTGATGTTGACATCAGTCGCTGTCTGGCTCGCATCGTCTCGACCGTAGGCGGTTACTATTATCACTGTCGGAATCTCGGTCAAATGACTATCAGACTGGATGGCACGGGTGGCCTCGATACCATCCATGCCGGGCATTTTCCAGTCCATCAGTACTAGCTTATATGGGTCGTTATCATTGGTGGCCTCTTCCAGCAGCGTCAACGCGGCCGGGCCCGTGTTTGTCTGGTTTACCCGCAGACCAAAACTGGCCAGCATTGAGCTGAGAATTTCACGGGCCGAACTATTATCATCCACGACCAGCACCCGTAAATCCCCCAGTTCTGTTGTCGCTGAACGGCGTTTGGAGATCACTCCCTCCTGTTTCCCCAGTTGAGCGGTAAAATGGAAGGTGCTGCCTTCACCTGCCTCGCTTTCAATCCAGATTTCTCCATCCATCATCTCGGTCAGTTTCTTGCTGATGGTCAAACCAAGGCCGGTTCCGCCGTATTTGCGGGTGGTAGAGGTATCTGCCTGGCTAAAGGACTGAAAGAGCTTTTTCTGCTGCTCAGGTGACAGGCCGATACCGGTATCACGAACTGCAAAGTGCAGCTTCACGGTTTTTGCATCTTCCTCGACCACTGCAACGCTGATTACAATCTCCCCCTGCTCGGTAAACTTCACCGCATTGTTGCCGAGATTGACCAGCACCTGGCCGAGACGCAACGGATCACCGATAAGAGCGGAAGGAAATTCCGTCGGCACATCAAACATCAATTCCAGCCCCTTTTCTTCAGTCTTGAGACCGATCAGGTTGGCGAGGTTATCAAAGACATCCTCCATGCGGAAGTCAATCATTTCCATGGAGAGCTTCCCGGCCTCGATCTTGGAAAAGTCAAGAATATCATTGATAATTCCTAGTAAGGCTTCACCGGAACGATGCACCTTCTCAACATAATTTTTTTGTTTGCGGTTGAGATCGGTTTGCAGCGCCAGATGCGACATACCGATAATGGCGTTCATTGGTGTGCGGATCTCATGGGACATGTTGGCCAGGAAATCGCTTTTGGACTTGGTGGCCTCTTCGGCCGCCTCCTTGGCGCTTGTCAGTTCATTTTGAATGGCCTTTAAGTCGGATATATCCATAAACCAGCTGAGGACACCCTCCTCACCATTATAATTAATCGGCAAATAGCTGATTAACATGTCGCAGACCTGTCCTCCACGGCTATACATCTGTATCTCATAGTTTTCAACCGTGTCACCGGATGAAAGCCTTTCTAAAATGGCCTCCCGTTCTCCAGGTTGAACATACAGGTCCGGAGTTGAATTGCCGACTTTCACGTCAAACATCTCGGCAGCTCTGGGATTGGCAAAGAGAATGACATCCCTGGCCGTAAAGACCACACCCACCGGACTGGTATCGAAAATTGCCTGCAGCTGTTCCCGTTCTTCAGCAAGGGCCTGCTCTGCAAGCTTCTGTTCCGTAATGTCACGGAAGACCACAACCGCGCCGATGAGATCTTCACCCCGGCTGATTGGAGTGGTAGAGTATTCCACCGGAAAAGAGGAGCCATCTTTGCGCCATAACACTTCGTCTTCAATTCGATGTGCCTTGCCGGCAACGAATGAGGCGCGCATGGGACAATCGATTGCTTTATACTCTGAGCCATCAGCATGGGCATAATGAACAGCCTTATGCACGTGGATACCGAGCAGCTCATTGATCTCATAGCCGAGCATGTCCGCGGCGGACTGGTTGCAAAAGGTCACCTTGCCGCCAATATCCAGACCAAATATCCCCTCACTCGCTGAGTTCAGGATCAGTTCATTACGTTCCCTTTCTTCTTCCAGGGCAAGCTCTATTTCTCTTTTCTTGGTGATGTCCTCAGTCGTGGCGGTAAAGTGGGTAACCTCACCGGCATTGTTTTTGATTGGTGCAATAGAGATCGATGCCCAATAGAAGTCACCGTTCTTTTTGCGGTTATGAAGCTCGCCGTGCCAGACCTTGCCTGCCAGTATGGTCTTCCACAAATAGGCGTATTGCCCTTGAGACATTTCACCACTTTTCAGGATACGGGGATTTTTGCCGATAACCTCTTCGGCTTCATAGCCGGTCACTCGGGTAAAGGTCGGGTTGACGTATTCGATGTTTCCTTTCACATCGGTAACGACGACACACAAGGGACTCTGCTCCACCGTCTGCACCACTTTGCGCAGTTCCTCTGTCCGTTCGTCAACGAGCACTTCAAGGCGCTTGCGGGCCCTGTCGTTAAGCCAGACCGTGAATACTGTAAGCAGCAGGGCTACAAAGGATATACTGCCCAACACTTCCAGTACCAGCGTGCGCATGGTGTTAAAGGATTGCATCGCTTCAGATATATCCATCTCGGTAGCCAGACCAATACCCAGCTTTTCCGACCAGGTCCACGCCCCCATGACCGGAACACCACGATAACCACGATAACCTGTGATATCGACCCCATTACGACCCGCCACTGCCTCTTTAGCCATGCGGGTGAGGGGCCAGAGGGCTCGATCTTTTTCAGGATGGTATCCTGCCAGGATATTTCCACCAGGATCACAAATGCGCATGTTGAGTGACTGCTCGCCACCCTGATGGTATTCACTGATTTCCTTAAGCGCCGTCTCGAAACGTGAGCTGGTCAGTAAACAGGCATGCCGATCAAAGGCATAAGTCTCCCCAGTCTTGCCAATATTTCCGATACGGGTGACATGACTGAAGTTTTCGGCGGGATCCAGGCTCAGGGTCAGTACAGCTATAACCTTGCCTGAAACATCACGAATCGGTTCTGCAAAAAACATGGTGGCGGCCCCAAGATGTCCTGATGCATCCCCAAGGGCAACATCAGAGTGTATCGGTGGCACAAAGACGCCCTTTCCGGCCAGAACAATGGCCATCAACTCGGGTTGCTGCCCGGCAATTAAATTTTGACTTCCCACATCGCTATCACGTGAAGAGGCCAGGCTGATGCCGTCGGGTGCAATGATACAGAACCCCCTGGAATAGATATGCTGATTGTGACTCTGATAGATTTCGCGCAATTCCTCCAGTGCATCACTTTGGAGCAGGGCGTTTCTATTGTGAGAGAGTGCCTGTAACTCCTCTACCAGTGGCGGCAATCTGTCATCATCAATCAGGTGACGTGTCTTGTCGGCATAACCATCCAGCCACATATCAAGGGATTGATTGACGGCATTATTGACAGTCACCAGGGTGTGGCCCAGTTCCTCTCTGAGCTGTCGATTCATCCTCTCCAGTGCAGTCCATGCAACAAACAGGACTATGCTGAGAAAGGCCGTAACCAGTGCCATTATTAAATAAGAGAGGTTGCGACGCTTGAAAATCCGGTCAATTCTTTCACTGCGCAGACGTTTGAATATTGCCAGCAGAACCAGAAGGACCAACACCAAAACGACAAACAACGAGATGATAAGACGTTGGACGGAAAAATTATGTTCAACCTTGTCAACCTTATCAATGCTTACCCAGTTGTTCTGGATACGATTTTTTTCAGGTTCGGAGATGGAGGCCAATGCCTTGTCGAGTATGCCGGGCAATATAGCCCAGTCCGGGCGTACGCCCATGGCCAGTTCGCCAGTGTGGATATTTGAAGGCGCGGCCAGGTGAAGGTTGGGGAAGTTATGTTTATGGATGAGAAAGTTGATAACAGCAAGGTTGCCCTGTAAGGCGTCCGCCTTGCCTGTGGCGACGGCTTTCAGCTCCTCAAGCGGGTTGACAACGACATACTGTTGTATTGTCGGGTATGCTCGTTTGATATTCTCAACTTCGGAATAATTCTCTGATACGGCGATGCTTTTACCGGCCAGATCCTCCATGCCGTCTATGGATGGATAATCCTTCCGTGTTACAATGACCTGTGGAAAGTTGAGGTAAGATTGGCTGAAATTGAGAAATTTCACCCGATCTTCTGTTTTTGTTATGACTGGAGCGATATCGATGGTTCCTGCCTTGATTCCTTCCATCACCTGGGACCAGGTCAAACTCGGGACATATTTGAAGGATACTCCAAGCCGCTTTTCGATCAACTTCAGGTACTCCGATGCCATACCGCTGTAAACGCCTTTATTGTCGAGAAACTCAAAGGGTTTATAGGTCGGATCGCCGCTGAACCTGATGGTCCTGTGGGCCTTAAGCCAGGCCTTTTCCTCAGCTGTCAGGTCCAGGGCAGGGGAGGTGGAAACCGGTTTGTCAATAACGCGTTGGAATGAACTGAACCAACGATTCTCAAGCATTACCATTTCATCGCGGCTCATGGTTTTCATGGCTTTCTGCAATATGGAATGAAGCTGGGGCCAGTCTTTTCGCACAGCCAGTCGATATTGCGAATTAGCATCACTGGAGGAAACATTGACTTCAGCCACAGGAACGACATTGGTCAGTGTGTTTTTACGGATCAGGTAATTTGCCACGGCACTATCCAACACCGTGGCATCTGCCTGTCCCAGAGAAATGGCTTTCAGTATCTCCTCATAAGAATCGACAAAGACAAAATCTGCCTTTGGCACCAACTGGGGTAATATCTCGGCAATTGAATCACCCCTGGCCAAGATCACCTGCCTGTTGGTGAGGTCTGCAAGAGTATGAATACCGGTTACACCGTCCTTGACATAAAGGACGTTGACTATAGACTTATACGGTTCTGTGAAATTGAGAAAAATATCGCGCTCGGCCGTCTGGAATACGGTGTGCAACAGGTCTATTTTTTTCTTTTTAGCCATTTTCACCAGGTTGCCCCAGTTATCCTGTACATACTCCAGTTGTAATCCTGCCCGCTGGGCGACAATGCCAAGGTAGTCGATGGAAAAACCGGCGGGCTCGCCATTTTTGACAAAATCGAAAGGTGCGTAATCAGGCTCACTGGAGACACGGATGACCGGATTTTCCTTGATCCACTGTTGCTCCTCCGGAGTTAATTGAAGGGCGCCTTTTTCCTGCACGACACTTTGTTGCGCTGCCATGATATTTACAGCAGTGGCCAGAGTCAGTATGAGTGCGAGTAGTATGTGTTTCATTTTTGTTGTTGTAGTTGTTGAGTGATGTCAGGGGCAAATATATAGGGATGATGGGATTGCGAGGATGAAAAGTGCCTCGGGGTTTGATTCAGGGGAATAAATCCTATGTGTTGGATAATACGATTGATTTTTTAATTTTTAGCTTAATATCGAGTGGTTAACAATATATGTTCTTTGTTCTGAAAGGGGGTAGGGTATTTTTACTTGCTACACCGCTCCGCAGTGATAGAAAGATAAGATGTAGTGGCACTTGCTTGCAACTGCTACCTTAAGTACCTCAACCTGTGCGTTGTGCTCCAAAACCGAGACTTGCCCTGGAACATTTTTCCTGCTGAAATACCAATTGAGTTAAAATTCAATATAGCTTTTTTGACTTTTGGCATCAGGGATGACTTCCATAGGAGATATACAGACTTTTTGAAATGCGAAGCTATTTTTGAATGCCCCACCGTTACATCAACTTCACACCATCAAATCATCAACAAATTCTGAGGCGGGATCAACACCTGTCACCAGCAGTTGATCTCTAGCGCGGGTGCAGGCAACGTAAAGCAAATGACGCTCTGTATTATAAACTTCTTCGAGATCCGTATCGTCTGTAACAGTCTCAATGCGCTCTTGTAGGGGAAGAACTTCATCGTCGCAGGCCATGACAACAACAACTCGAAACTCAAGGCCTTTGGCCAAGTGCATGGTGCTGATAGACGCATAGCCGTTAACCATCTTGAGCTTTTCATCAAGGAGTTTAAAGGGCAACTCAACAGCCTTAGCTGCAGCACAAGCTCTTGCCAACTCTGCTTCTGAACGGACAAAAATACCAATCTCGCCAGGAAGAATACCATCACTTTGTAACTGCTGTAACCAGTTACCAACTGCCTCTATCTCATTCTCTTCACTATCCAGAATCTTCATAGTAGGCTTAGGCCCATTAAACACCGATACAGTTCCACCCCTCTTTTCTGTGTTACCGTCCACATCTGACAGTTCAGAGCCTAACACGAGGTCAGATTGCATCCTGATCTGATGGGACGTCCGGTAATTTACCCTCAGGCTGCGAGAGCGGCCACGAATATCTACCCCCAAGGCTTTCCAGGAAAAAGGCTGCTGAAAAATACGTTGGCCGAGATCCCCGGCAAAGAATAGATTGTTTGGACGATCATTGCCCAATGCCGCCAAAAACCGTAGCTGAGCCACACTTACATCCTGGGCCTCATCAATCACTACACAATCAAAAGGAAGATTTTTTGTTGCATGCAGTTTTTCAGCTACCTGACTGAACATATTAGCAGACGTTATAAGGCCACTGGTCTTCAGCTCATCGCGAACCTGTGAAAAGATATCCCACAGGATGGCACGTTGCTTCTCTGGTAATCTGGTTTTTCTTCCCAGTCGCCTTGCGTCCCGATACTCTTCCCAACTACTAAGCTGCCAGGCATCAACCACATCCTGCCATTCACTCAGCAAAAATTGCTTGCTGAATTTATGGCCTGCAACATCAC
>JAGHCC010000166.1 GCA_021160685.1 Desulfobulbaceae bacterium
CTCTCGCCTGTGCAGGATTCTGGAAAAGCGGGCGTTTTTTGATTTTTTTATCCGCCTTGGGATGAGCCATCATTTTTTCATAGATGGCATCAAAATCAGACTGCAGATAAACGACGGTTCCTATGCGGTTTAAGTTTTTGACGGCAAAAAAACCGCCTCCCGTGGAAATAATTGTATTTTGTACATATTTTTCCAGCCAGTCGGCAACTTTCTGTTCACTATTTCTGAAATAAGCCTCGCCATCAGTTTGGAAAATTTTTTTAATCTTCCGATTTTCAAAGCTCTCAATCAGATCATCCGTGTCAATTGCAAAAAAACCGGTCATCCTCACCAGCTCTCTGGCCAGTCTGCCCTTGCCCACACCCATAAATCCGGTGAGAAGAATATTGTTTGTCCTCATTAATGTACCTGCTCTTTTCCGTCCTGCTACTTTTTTTTCTTTGCCTTTTTTGCCTTTTTGCCCTTGCCTTTTCTTTTAGCCATGAGTGGACACTTGCTGCAGCATTTCCCCTTCTTTTTCACTTTACCACAACATCTTTTCTTTTTTTTAGCCATAATTGCACCTCTTTCAAGAATAGATTTTTTACTTTTAGTAAAGAATACTAATCTCAACATAAAAAGTCAATTACAATGGCTGGATGATGTTCTTTCAGTATAACAGGGTAGAGACTTGCATAAATTGTCAAATTTGTTTGACAGTGATTAAGAGGAAGATATAAAATTGTATAATACAATTTGTACTTCCCGGCAGGAAAATTTAGAATTTTACATGTTCTTTTGTCACTTCTCAATAAATCGTGGTACACCTCCAACCTCCCCCTTTAATAAAGGGGGATTGAGGGGGATTTGTTTATAGGTTACCACCACTTATTGAGAAGCTACGTTCTTTTTAAGAAAACGGCTCTCGTGTCCATATTCATAAGCCTTCATCAACAGGATCAGGGAAAACAACGTCCATTATGAAAAAACCAATTTTGTTCAGGCCATTTATTTTTTTTATTTTTCTCTTTTTTATGAGCCTTGCACCAATGGTGGTTCAGGCCCAACAGGTCTACCGTATTTCGATTCTGCCTCGATACTATCCTGAAAAATTGACGGCCATGATCACTCCTCTGGCAAACTATCTATCCAGGGAGACAGGGCTTGAAATCAGGCCCGTCCTGACCAAGAATTTTGCCGAATATGAAGAGAAAATCCGGGATGGAGCCATTGATATCGGCTACCAGAATCCTCTTGTCTATATCAACGTAGCGGCAAGCCACGAGGCGGTGGCCACGGCGGTGAAGGGGGAGGGAGGGGAGAAATTTCGCGGTATCATCATTGCCCGTCCCGAGGCGCCCATCACGAAATTTCAGGAATTGCGTCACAAGAAAATCATGATCGTCTCCAAGACATCGGCCGGCGGGTATCTTTCCCAGAAGTTGACCCTGGCCGAGCATGGCTTGGATGTGGCCAGGGATTGTGAGATTGAGGAGGCGGCAGAGAACAGACAGGAGAATGTCATTATCTCGGTCAGCATCGGTGATGTAGATGCCGGCTTTATCCGGGAATCGGCCCTGCACGCGGCGGATAAATACATCATGCCGGGCTCCATCCGCGTTGTGGCGGAATGTGACTGGCTGCCCAACTGGGCATTATCCCTCAGCCGTTCCATGCCGGCTAAGCACAGAAAAAAGATTGTCAGTGCATTGCTGGCCTTGGGCGAAGAATCAGCCGAGATCAAGGCCATGGGATTGGATGGGTTTGTGCCGGCGGATGATGCAAAATATGACGTGATGCGCAAGATCACCGGCCGGAAGAAGGGGCGTTGATCTGGTTATTTTGTAATTATTCAGCGAGGGCAATAAATTACCCTAAACTCGAGACCGTAACTGTTCAGATGTGCCCCAGATTTGTTCATTTAGAGATTCGAAGCGTACTAATGCTACTCAAGAAGCTCTAAATGGGCGAAGATGGGGTGCAGCTGAATAGTTACGTTATTTTAAAGATTGAGGAGCCAATTTATTCCAGGCCTCAATACCGCCCTCGAAATTTTTTGCCATTCCCAGGCCGGACAGTTCATGAACCAGCCAGGCATAACCGGAGCGGATGCCGCCGGTGCAGTAATAAATGACCGGTTTGTCCAAGTTGGCTCCATGGTTGGCGAACATTTTTTTAAGCTGTTTGCTTGACAGCGGCCTTCGGTATGGACCTTGGTAAAATTTTTTCCAGGAAATGTGAATGGCGTCCGGCACATGGCCTCTCAGCCATTCCAGGCTTGAGCGAACATCAAAAATGGTATATTGATCGCCGTGATCCAGCAGCTCTTGCACCGTAATATTGGCGCCTGATTTCAGATCAACCGAATAGGCTGTTTTCTTTATTTCCCTTTGACCCCCTTTTTCCATGGGCAATCCCGCCTGTTTCCAGGCGGATATTCCGCCGTCAAGGAGCCGCACCGGCCCCTGGTGGCCGAGCCAGGTAAACAGCCAGGCCCCCCAGCCTTCACCGCCCCAGCTCTTGTCGGCATCTCCATAGAGGACAATTTTTGATTTTTCACTCATTCCCAGTTTAGCAAGTTTTTCAGCAAGTTCATCCGGTGGCAAAATTCGGTATTTAACCCCGTCTCGGTCTGTTTCGGTGAAATCTTTCCAGGAAAAGGGAAGCGCGGTTGGGAGATGCTTCTTGTTGTAAAGTTTTGCCGGTCGACAGTCCAGGATGATCCAGGAATTTTCTTTGGTGAGGTCGATCGGCGTTATAAGGCCAAGATTGGCCCCGAAAACAGTATTTGTCAATGTCATGATCAGGATGAGTGGCAGGAAAATGAGAGAGTTGATTGTAAAAAGGGGTTTCATGTTCAGGCCGGCTTCCTGAATAAATTTTTCACATCCTCAAGAATAATGTAAAGGGCCGGAACCATAATCAGGATAAGGAGTGTCGAAAAAAGGATACCAAAGCCAAGGGAGATGGCCATGGGAATCAGAAACCGGGCCTGCCTTGATGATTCAAAAATAATCGGCATCAATCCAAAAAAAGTGGTCAGGGTGGTGAGAATAATGGGCCGGAAACGGCGGGTGCCGGCATTGACCACGGCGGCATAGTGGGTGGCGCCTTCTTCGACCCTGCGGTTGGCGAAATTGATCAGGATGAGCGAGTCATTCACCACCACGCCTGACAGGGCGACGATGCCGAACATGCTGAGCAGGCTCAGGCTGTAGCCCATGAGTAGATGACCGCCAATGGCGCCGACAATACCAAACGGAATGCTGATCATAATAATGGCCGGCTGGATATAACTTCTGAATGGGATGGCCAGCAGCATATAAACAATCAGCATTGCTGCAGCCATGCCTCTTCCCAGCGCCTTCATGCTCTCTATTTGATCAGCCTGTTTCCCTTCAAAACTATAGTTCAGTCCCGTATACTTTTCCTTAAGCATGGGCAGGGTGTCTTTTTTGATGGACTCCAGCACCATTTCAGCCTTGCTTTGCGGGGTGACGTCGGCGGTGACGGTCACGGCCCGCCTGCCGTCACGTCGGCTGATACTGGTATCGGCCTTTCCCCTTGTTATTTCGGCAATTTCCTTCAGGGGCACCTTGATTCCCTTGGGGGTTGTGATGAGCATCTCATCCAGATAGTATTCCGCCTCTCTTTCATGTTCAGGATTACGAACCATGATGCTGATCTCGTTGCGCCCCCGGATCTGGGTCAGCACCTCAAAACCGTAATAGGCATGCCTGATCTGTCGAGCGACGGCCATGGGGCTCAGACCGAGCTGATACCCTTTGGGGCTTATCTTGAAATCATACTGCTGCTTGCCCGGGGTAAAGCCGTCATCAATGTCTGAAACAAGAGGAAAAAAACGTAAGGCATCAGCCAGTTCGGAGCTGGCCTCTTCAAGAACTGCGGTATCCCGGTGCTGGAGTTCGATTGTCAGGGCTGCGCCGGAGCCTGGTCCGCCAAAGTCGGCCTTGAATTTTATGTTTTCAAGACCGGGGATGCTGCCGGTTTTCTGCCGCCATTTTTTGGTGAAATCCGAGGTGTTGACGGCCCGTTCTTCCGGCGGAATCATGAGCACCTGTATCCAGAATGTATTTTTATTTATATAGGAC
>JAGHCC010000210.1 GCA_021160685.1 Desulfobulbaceae bacterium
AGGATTGAAGTTGTTCTGACCGATATTCGTTCCTTTGCTCTTGATAAACATTCCATGACCGACGACCGTCCTTTTGGCGGTGGCGAAGGCATGGTGATGAAGCCGGAACCCATTGTTGCGGCAATCAGGCAGGCAAAACAGGAAAAAGGTGGCGGTCGTGTTATACTGCTCAGTCCCCAGGGGCGGCAGTACCGGCAGAAAGAAGCCGAGGATTTGGCTGGCTGCGATCATCTTATTCTTCTTTGCGGCCGTTATGAAGGCGTGGATGAGCGGGTCAGGGAGTTTTACGTTGATGATGAAATTTCCATCGGCGATTATATTCTGACCGGAGGTGAGCTGGCGGCCATGGTGCTGATTGATTCCGTTACCAGGCTGTTGCCCGGAGTGCTTGGCTGTGAAGATTCGGCTCGATGTGACACCTTCAGCCGCGGAGGATTGAAATATCCTCAGTATACCCGACCAAGGGAATTTGAAGATCATTGCGTGCCGGAAGTGCTGTTGTCCGGTGATCATGCGGCAATCGCCCAATACCGTTTTCTGGCTGCGGCCGGACTAACCAGGGAAAAACGTCCGGATCTTTTTAAAAGTTTACGTTTCAGTGGGTCGGAGATTAAACTTTTGAAAAAAAACGGTTTACTCTGAGTCTGATTTTGCAGCTGAATAAGCCGGAAATAAAAGTTGATCTTGCCCTGGTTCATTATCCTGTTTCCAATAAAAATCAGGAGACCATCGGCTCTGCGGTGACCAATCTTGATATCCATGATATTGCCAGGGCCGGGAAAACATTTGGAGTAACGAATTTTTATATCGTGACTCCTTATCAGGATCAACAGAATCTGGTTCGTGAAATTCTTGATCACTGGCTGGTCGGATATGGGGCTCGATATAATCCTGACAGGAAAGAGGCGCTTGCATCGGTGCGTATCTGTGATAACCTGGAATCGCTGTTTGACCGGGTTAGCGGTGACGGCAGTCAGCCTGTTCTTCTTGCGACGTGTGCAAAAAAACAGCATAATTCATGGTCGTATGAAGAGGTTCGGAAAAGAATTTTCAGTGGTGAGCATTTTTTAATTATTTTTGGTACCGGCTGGGGCCTGACCAGAGAGGCCCTGGACATGATGGACGGAATGCTGCCACCGATATGCGGTGTGAGTGGCTACAATCATTTGTCTGTCAGGTCGGCTGCCTCCATAGTTTTGGATCGATTATTGTCGGTGTAACTGGTTTTATTGGCTTGACTGGTTAAGCTTGTTGGATTTGTTTTTTAGCGGCGTCTGGAAATTCATTCTGATAGATTCATTAATACAACCAATAAAACTAACAAAATTAGTTAAACGAATACAACCGATTAGACATATATAAATTAAGGAGCGTTACAATGAATATCATGGAAAAAATTGAAGCAGAAAGCATGCGTTATGATATGCCGGATTTTCGTCCTGGAGATACGGTCAAGGTGTATATTCGTATTATTGAGGGAGCCAAGGAGCGGGTGCAGATCTTTGAGGGCGTTTGTATTCGCCGTAAAAGAGGCACCATGGACGCTAATTTTACGGTAAGAAAAATTTCCCACGGGGTTGGTGTGGAGAAAACATTCCCTCTTCATTCTCCCAAAATAGAGAAGGTTGAGATTGTTAGCCGTGGATTTGTGCGTCGTTCAAGACTCTACTATCTCCGTAATCTGCGCGGCAAGGCTGCACGTATTCGTGAAAAGAGGGTGCGCTGATTTCGTTTAGAGATGGTAACTATTCAGCTGCACCTCATTTTCGCTCATTTAGGCCTGTTTGAGTAGCACAAGTACGCATCGTAGACCTAAATAAACGAATCTAAGGCACATCTGAACAGTTACGGAACTGTGGTTAGGCCAATTTGGTGCCCTAGCTAATATAGTTACTAGAGATGAAAAATGGTGGAGAGAGGCGCGTTCGTCAGTCTGGACGGTGTTGGCGTGCGTGCCGCGACCCTGAGTCGGATAATGGCATCTTTTGATCGGGATGGGTCCGGGCCATTCAGCTTTGAGCGGGAACTGGCGAATCAAGGTTATAAGGTGGTTGCCGGTGTTGATGAGGCCGGCCGTGGGCCTTTGGCCGGGCCAGTGGTAGCCGGCGTGGTTGTTCTTCCCCTTGACTGTGATCACCGTCAGTTTAAAGATTCGAAAAAACTCTCAAAAAAAGCCAGGGAAAACTTGTTTGCTCTCCTGCAGACAATGAAAATTTCCATGGGTATCGGTTTGGCATCACCAGAGGAAATTGATGAGATCAATATCCTCCAGGCCTCTCTGCTGGCCATGAAAAGAGCGGTGGAATCTCTGCCGCATCCTGCTGATTATCTTCTTGTCGACGGAAAATTTTCCGTTCCCATTTCTCTCCCCCAGCAGACTCTTGTCAAGGGAGAGTCGAAAAGCTCCTCCATTGCCGCTGCCTCAATTATTGCCAAAGTCACTCGGGACAGATTGATGGCCCAGTATCACGAGCAATTTCCCCAGTATAATTTCCTTCGCCATAAAGGCTATCCCACCGCAGAGCATCGTCAATTGATCGAAAAATTCGGTCCCTGCGTAATTCACCGTAAAACATTCAAGAGAGTCCGGGAGTTCGTAAGGGGTTAAGTCTAGGGGCAGGGGTAAAAAACGTTACTGTTCAGGTAGGCTATAGGCTGTAGGGAAAAAATCATGCGTGACCATACAAAGCTCAGACCGTTTGGGGTATTTTGATAGATATGATATCCCTAAGAGCGAAACCTAATAGCCTTTAGCCTACAGCCTAACTAACCTGAATAGCTAAAAAATAAATCATGACGCAAAAAAGACAGACTTTGGGCAGGAAAGGAGAAGAGCTTGCCCGTAAGTTTTTGGAAAGAAGAGGTTTTGTGATCCTGGAGAAAAATTATCGTACTCGGTCCGGTGAAATTGATTTGATTGTCCGGGAAGGGACAACCCTGGTTTTTGTCGAAGTCAAAACGCGTAGCAGCAGACGATACGGCCACCCCTTTGAGGCTGTCACGGCCAGAAAGCGTGCCCAGTTGACCAAGGTCGCGCTGGAATATTTAAGTCGAAACGCTCTGTTTGATCAGCCGGCCAGATTTGATGTTGTGAGTGTTCTGGCGGATGGAAAGCCGGAGATTGAGGTTGTCAGGAATGCTTTTGATGTAAATTGTTAAGGGGCAGAGGGGCAGAGGGGCAGAGGGACAGAGGGACAGAGGGACAGAGGGACAGAGGGACAGAGGGACAGAGGGACAGAGGGACAGAGGG
>JAGHCC010000251.1 GCA_021160685.1 Desulfobulbaceae bacterium
GTCATCTTCAGTCTATTCGTCTAGATTTTTTATCAAGAACAGGAGGAGTCATGCGAAATCTTGTCGCTTTCATTATCTTCAGTGGATTATTTTTTTCATCCGGATTTGTCCAGGCCGGAAACAGAGACGGAGGAGTCTTTCAGCAGGTCGCCGATAATGTTTTCAGCTCAGCCGAGAGCATGAGGATACGGGATTATTACGCCAGATATCCAGTCCGGGATCGAGATGATATCGAGCGCGAGTGGGAGGATGACGACGATTCCGGAAAAAAAAAGCATAAACACAAAAATAAGAATAAAGGCAAGGGGGGAAAAGGAAAGAAAAAAGGACTGCCTCCTGGATTGGCAAAAAAAGACAGCCTGCCTCCAGGCCTTGCCAAACAGCTTGAGAGAAACGGCACCCTGCCCCCCGGTCTTGCCAAAAGAGACCTTCCCTATGATCTTCAAAGACAGCTGCCTGTCCTTGACGACAGATATGAGCGGATGATTGTTGACCACGACGTGGTTCTCGTCAACAGGGCCAGCGGAGTGATTCTTGATATTTTGAGAAATGTGACACGCTGATTCATTTTCCGTACCTCTGCAAGGTATTTCTCAAATTATCCACTCTTTTGAAAAGGGGGTTATGGAAAATTTGACACTGCCTGCCCCCCCTGAATCCCCCTTTTTCTTAGGGGGACTTTTTCAAATATGGGTAACTATTCAGCAACACAACTGACCTGGATTCCCGCTGACTACATACGGGAATGACGTATCTGGGCGTGAGAAACTTTCACCCTCACTCGTCATTCCCGTATGCTTTTAAAGGGAATCCAGAAAAATTTGCAACCACTTGTTAAGAATTACTGAATCAGGTTGAGCTAACTAAATACCCAGTAAGGAAAATTGAGGGGATTTGTTTACAGTTCACAGAGGCAACTTCTTGTAATAAAAAAGATTTCTCTGTAATCTTCGTGTTCTCTGTGGTAAAAAAAAGTCTTTACGAATTCATCAACCATGCTGCAAGGTATTTCTAACCCACTAAAGCGGAAGAAAACATCAAATTTCTTAGGACTCTTTTCAGTACTCGCTTGGCGGGTGTAAGTGCCTTGTCGTAGAGACAGATAGCGAGCAAGGCGAGACCTTCGAGTCCTTGTTTCAAAAGTTGTTTCCAGTTTCTTTTTTTATGACAACCTTTCAGGAGTAAGGCACTAATGAAACAAAACTTGACAGAACATTTTGACCAGGCCGCTGCCAACTGGGACAAAAAACAACGCCGCGTCCGGCTGGCCCATGATATTTCCACGGCCATTGGCCGTCTTCCGCTGAACCAGGAGATGACGGCCATGGATTATGGCTGCGGCACCGGCCTGGTTGGCCTTGCTCTGGCACCGAAATTAAAATGGCTCACCGGGGTGGATACCTCAGAGGCCATGCTTTCTGTTCTTGCGGAAAAAGGGGCAAAACTTTCTAAAAACAATGTCTCCACCCGCCTTCTCGATCTGGCCCTTGCCTCGTCTCCCGAACAGTTTGACCTGGTAATCTGTTCCATGGCTTTGCACCATATCGAAAATATGGATAAGGTTCTGGCCAATTTTTTTGCCGCCCTGAATCCGGATGGCTATCTGGCTGTTGCTGATCTTGATGAGGAAGACGGCAGCTTTCATGAACAGGATGCGGGAGAAAAACATAACGGTTTTGACCGACAGAAACTGCAGCGGAAACTGGCTGATATTGGTTTCCGGGACATTCATTTTCAAACTGTTCATGCCATCGACAAATCCATTGATGGAGAACAAAAATCTTTCCCGATCTTCCTTGTGACCGCCAGAAAATCATGACAAAACTGGCGTATTTATTCCTTGTGCTCGTCATCCTCGCCGGTGGCTGCACTCCGAATCATCCTCGTTTCCAACCATCCGGCCGCAATACAACCTTTCAGTCCCAAGACTCCTTTCAGGATTACATTGAAAAAAGCGAAAAAATCATTGCCCAGGGCCGCTTTGACCTTAATGATGACAATCGTGATAAAATCATCGCCGCCAACAGTCCCTTTGAGCTACTGCCTGATGAACACCTCTTTCCCCGTCGTGAAGACGGCCGATTCGAAAAAGGTGCGCTCCTCATTCATGGTCTGGCCGATTCGCCCTATGCCATGCGGCCCCTGGCCCGCCACCTGCAATCTCAAGGATTCATGGTTCGTGCTATTCTGCTGCCCGGCCATGGCACCTGCCCCGGTGATCTGACCGAAGTCAACTACCGAGAATGGCTCAAGGCCGCCGAATATGGCATTAACTCCCTGAAAAAAAATGTCAACCGTCTCTTCGTTGGCGGCTATTCCACCGGCGCCGCCCTGTCTATTTATCTCGCGCAGCAACATACGGACATTGAAGGACTTCTTCTTCTGGCCCCTTCCCTTGCCATTAAAACAAACTGGGCCCATTTAATCCCGTATATCAAATATCTGACCGATTGGCTGCTGATCTGTGATGATGCCGACAGCACCAGATATGAATCTTTTTCCGTAAACAGTGTTGTGCAAGTTTATAATTTAACTCAAGAACTTGACGAATTAATAGAAAATGGGCTCAAACTCTCCATACCGGTTTTCGCTGCAGTCAGCAGTGAGGATATTGTTATTGATCCCCTTGAATTTATAGATTTTTTCAAAAACAAGATCGTCTCTAAAAAAAGTGTTCTTCTGGTTTACAGCAGCAGCCCGGATGATTTTATGACGAATGATCCGCGTATTCTCGTAAAAAACAGCCACCTTCCGCAAGAGAAGATCCATGATTTTTCCCATCTCTCCATGACCATGCCGCCCGATGATCCCCATTACGGCAAAGATGGTGATTATATCAACTGTCTCCATTATCGAAACCAATCCGAGGAGAAAAAAATCTGCCTTGAGGATAACACGATTGAGCAGGGAGAAATTTCCAGCAAAAACAAAAAACAAGGGGTTATGCGCCGTTTGACGTATCACCCAGGTTTTTATGAAATGATGAACGATCTTGATCTTTTTCTGGATGGTCTGCACTAAATCATTTTCATTGTAGGACCAATGTTATTAGCTTAAGCATTTCGTAACTGTTCAGCGAATTCGTCATTCCCGCATATTTTTAAGGGTGCTTATCTCTGGCTAAGGACATGCCGGAATGACGAGATCTTCCCCCGGTTGTATAGTTGAATAATTACAAAATTTTTTCAGAAAAATGTTCATAACCTCAATAAGTGGTGGGCTACAGACAACCTCCCCCTTTATTAAAGGGGGATTGAGGGGGATTTTTTTACAGGTTGCCACTACTTATTAAAAAGTTACAAATGTTTCAGACAAATTAACGACATTGCTAGTAAAACTTTAAAAATTATCGTGTTAAAACAAGTCGAGCCATGACCTTTTCAGAACGAAATTTTATCAAGCAAATTGAAGCCCTCACGCCAGCCTCAATAGACGGCCTGATTAAAGGAATCGGCGATGACTGTGCTGTTCTGGCGAAAAGCCGAGATCAGGCAACATTACTGACCACCGACACCCTGATCGAGTCTGTTCATTTTGATCCGGCCTGGCATCCTCCGTATCTCCTCGGCCGCAAGGCGGCTGCGGTGAACATCAGCGATATTGCCGCCATGGGAGGACAGCCGCTTTTTGCCCTATTGTCGGTGGGAGTACCAGCCGCCACAGAAGAAGACTGGCTGGATCAGTTCATGACCGGCTTTCAATCCATGCTTGAAGAACACAACATTATTTTGATTGGTGGCGATACGGTTTCAAGCCCTGCCCTGATGTTTTCCGTAACCGTCATCGGTGAAATGGAGACTGAAAAGGTTCTTTACCGCTCAGGCGCCCGTCAGGACGATCTCATCTGGGTCAGCGGCCCCCTGGGAGAGGCGGCGGCCGGCCTGGAAATTTGCCGCAGCCATAAAAAGGAATATGGCAGATGGCCGTCCCTGGTCAAGGCCCATCTTGATCCAAAGCCTGGAGTTAAGCTGGGACGGATTCTGGCAAAAAGCGACATGGTCAACTCCATGATGGATGTCTCCGACGGAATTGCCACGGATCTGGCCCATATCTGTACAGCCAGCTCCACCGGGGCCGAAATCAGAGCTGAAGATATCCCTTTTTCCGAAAGTCTTCTCCAGGCTGCCCCCACCCTTCATCTCAACCCCCTGAGTCTGGCATTACGGGGAGGTGAGGATTATCAACTCATCTTTACCTCTTCCCCTGAACACGCCACCTCCCTTCCCCGCCTGGTCCGGGATCAAACCGGAGGCGAAATTTTCAGCATCGGCCGGATCACGTCCGGTCAAGGCGTTACGCTTTTAGACAATGACAGACGGAAAGATATCAGTTTCCAGGGTTATGAACATGGGGGTTGATTGATAGTAGCTTCCTCAAAAATGGTATCAATTGTTACTTTCTGGATACCCGATAACTACATTCGGGTATGACGATAAAGTGTTGCCAACCGTCATTCCGGCATGTTTTTAGCCGGAATCCAGAAGCTATTGTTTTTTGAATTTACCACCAGTTTTGGAGAAGTTACAATTCATTCTCCACAAATCATAGGCCGAAATGCAATGTCATTAACTCAAGCTCTAAATCTCCCCCCTTCGAAGTCTCACAAGCTCGCTATCTGAAAAAGGGGGCAGGGGGGGATTTAACTATGGCTGAAAAATCCCCCTAAATCCCCCTTTTTCTAAGGGGGACTGTTTCGAAGAAGTCCTTAAGTTAATGACATTGGGCCGAAATGGGCTATTGTGACGAAAAAAACGTCTAAAACAAAACAGATCGTTTCCTGTTTTTTGATTCTATGCAAAATACTGATCGGTCTGCTTGTGATGAAAACAGGCTTTGATCTGGCCACGGGAACCCTGCCATTTTATTACAATCATGATAACAATTTTCTCATGGGGCTTTTTATTATGATGATAGGTGCCTATATTATTTTCTCAAGTTTATTTCGTCAGCTTTTTGATGCTGAATAAATTTTCCCGCTGCTAACTGTTCAGGAGCTATCTTATGAATATGTTCAAAAAACTAAAACTGAGTAATACGACTGTTGCAGATATCGAATGGGAAATGACCCCGGATCTTGCGTTCTGTACTTTTTCCGCAAAGGGACTGCGCAAGGAACTGGCCCACACCAGTGAAAGGGTCTGTTATTTTTTTATTGATAACTGGGGCGATGAACCAAAGCTCTATCTCATGGAACGCGGCGTCAAGTATGTAAA
>JAGHCC010000061.1 GCA_021160685.1 Desulfobulbaceae bacterium
AACAGGAGATTGGTTGAAGCGTTGCGCGATGTTATTGGTTCAGAAAGCAAGTAATGGTAGCCCCGCATTCATCAGATTCGCCCCCTTCCATACTCACTTTTGCCAAAGATCTGCCGAACATCTGTTCTCTGGCTGGGCTTCTATGTGCGGTTCTCGCTATTTATTATGCGGTTCTGGGTATCTTCCCAGCCGCGATGATCGGCCTGATCTGGACGGTATTCTTTGACTGGACGGATGGAATTATTGCCCGGCACCTGAAAGGGCGCAGCGATAAGCAGGGGGAGTTCGGAGTACAGCTCGATTCCCTGATCGATATTGTCAGCTTCGGCATTTGCCCGGCCATTGTCCTGTTAAGCTACGGTCATTTCAGTCTCTGGTTTCTGCCGGGAGCCTTTATTATTGTAGCGACCGGGGTACTCCGACTTAGCTATTTTAATGTCTTCGGCCTGGTTGAGGAGTCGACCTACATGGGACTGGCGCTGGACAACAATATCATCGTTCTGACCGGTGTCTTTCTGTTTGCCGGCCTGGTTGGCCAAAGTGTTTTCACTGTGGTTCTTTATATCCTTCTTATGGCTCTTGCCGCTTTTAATGTGGCTCCTGTTAAGACCCCCAAGTTTGCCGGTCGCTGGTATTACGCTCTCATGCTTTATACCTTGGTACTCACCGCGATATATGGCTGGCAATTAGTGCAGATGTAACCAATCACAGAGTGACATTCCCCAAAGTTCATGACAGACTATAAGCCTCTCAGAAAATGCATCTCGGATAATGATAATGAACTGGTAATCTATGCGGCGGATTATTTTTCCCAGTTCCCACGGCGTAACGCTTCGGTAAGTTCAAAATGCGACAGGGCATTAGCGGCACCCTGGGTGAATCAGGCATGTCGCTATACAAGACTACAGGTACGGATTTAGGGGCCTTGTATCGTGAAATTGCTGAAAGTGGAGAAAAACAGGTTCTTATAGAACCCTTCCTGGATCTCATCACCTTAACCTCGAACGATCAATGGGCAATTGGTAGAGACGGAACCATCGACCACCTGGGCATGTTGGATCAGATATGCGAGAGAGGAATGGTGCATATTGGCAATTTAAAAGGCCAACAACCAGATCGAGACGTCTATGACTCCATATTCGGTTATTGTGGTGTGGTGGGGATTGATTATATCGTCTCTGGAGAGGGTCTGTTTCCAGTGGAAAACAATGCCCGTTTTAATGGGTCATCCTATGTGAGCATGCTTGTGCACAACATTGAGCAGTTAACCGCAACCCCCATTCCTTTCTGGAAATTCATCAAAACCAGAACCTCCCCCTGTTCATTTTCCGAACTTACCAGTCGCCTTGCGCCACATCTCTATGATGGCAGCAAATTGAATTCCGTATTCCCCCTCAACTGTAAAGAATTGTCAGAGTCCGGGAACTTCGCCATTGTGCTCTTGGCCGAAAACCTGGAACAGATCCTCCAACTGGAGAATTCATTGAAAGGGCTGGGCGTAACAAGAGAGCAACCGCCGTAAAATGGTTGTTGTTCGAATGTCCAAGCTGCTGCATCAATCGATTTTCATCCCCTTATGACGCAGAGCAAAGAGCTCAGCCCGAGTTGTAACGTCGTATCATTCATTGCTAATTTACCTATCGGCAATTTGACGGTTAAGCTGAAGATGAATTGACTATCAATTCGCTGTGTGGTAAAAAAATATGTTTTGGTGCTGTTAAAGCATAACAGTATGGAGTTTTTTCAAGAGTTTTGTTCTTGGTGAATTGTTACAAAATATTTTGTTGAGAAACTGGAGTTAAAAGCAATGCGTACAAATATCGTCCACATTGGCGCCGGCGAATTGACCTATGAGATCCGTAATATTGTCAATGTCGGACAGCAATTAGAGAAATTGGGGGTTGAGACCCATTGGGAAAATATCGGTGATCCGGTGGCCAAGGGTGAAGCGATTCCCGAGTGGATGAAAGAGGTTGTCGCCGGGCTGGCCATGGAGGACTCTTCCTATGCCTATTGTCCCACCAAGGGCATGCTTGAGACTCGTGAATTTATTGCCGACCATGTCAATAGTCGGGGCAAGGTGCAGATTACCGCCGAAGATATTATTTTTTTTAACGGCCTGGGGGACGCCATCAGCAAGGTTTTCGGCATGCTGAAGCGGACGGCCAGGGTTGTTGTCCCATCACCGAGCTATACCACCCATTCTTCGGCCGAGGCAAGCCATGCCGGTGACCGGCCGGTGACCTATCGCCTTGATCCCCACAACCACTGGTATCCGGATCTTGATGATCTGGAGAGACGGATCAAGTATAATCCTGCTGTTGCGGGTATTCTGATTATTAATCCGGACAATCCCACCGGAGCAGTGTATCCGGAGGCGATTTTACAGGGAATGGTTGACCTTGCCCGCAAATATGATCTTTTTGTCATCTGCGATGAGGTCTATCATAATATCATCTATAACGGTAAAAAAACCGTGGCGGTCTCGGACATCATCGGTAATGTGCCGGCAATTATCATGCGCGGTATTTCCAAGGAGATGCCCTGGCCCGGATCACGCTGCGGCTGGATAGAGGTTTATAACGGTCATGACGATGCTGTTTTTGAAAAGTATATTGCCTCGATATTTAACGCCAAGATGCTTGAGGTCTGCTCAACCACCCTGCCGCAAATGGCAATGCCGAAACTGGTCAGTCATCCGGAATATGACGGATATCTGGCCGAGAGAGTGGCCCGGTACGAGCGATATTCCAATATTGCCTATGACAGCCTGAAAGAGGTGAAGGGAATCCAGCTAAACCGAACCAACGGCGCTTTTTACATGAGTGTGGTTTTTGAGAAAGGGGTGATGAACCGCCAGCAGACCCTGCCCATCGAGAAAGATGAGGTGCGCAGCCTTGTAGAAAAGCTGGTTAGC
>JAGHCC010000412.1 GCA_021160685.1 Desulfobulbaceae bacterium
GCCCCATATTTGGACGATCAGGTCTGCGAGCTATATTGATTCATATGCGAGTAGGCCTGATCGTTCAAAGATGGGGTGCTAGCCGAATATTTACTCGAAAACCAATAACCTTTAGCCTGACCAACCTAAACCATGACACAAGATGAGGATAAACAATGAACAAATCATTGACTGAGATGGCTGCCGGCATTATTCAGTCTCAGTGCACGGCAAATAATATGTCTGCAGAGGAAGTCACCAATGCGCTGCAAAGGACCTTCAAAGTGCTGCAGGATCTGCAGGCTGACGAAGCAAAGACAGTTGCAGATCCTCAGACTGCCGAAGAGGCGGGAACAACCGTTGACATTGATCCCAAAAAATCCATCCTGAAAAACAAAATCATCTGTCTTGAGTGTGGTGAATCTTTCAAGTCGCTGTCACCTAAGCATCTGCGCTCCCATGGCCTGGATGGCAGGTCATACCGAAAAAAATATGGTTTTCCGCTTCGTCAGGCTCTTTGCGCCAAGGCGATTACCGAAAAACGCAGCAAAGCCGGCAAGGAAAGAGGAATACCGAAGAACCTGCTCAAAGCCATTGATGCAAAACGTAAAAAAAAGGCGGCTGCGGCCAAAAAGTAAAGAACCTCATTTTCTGATATGATCGGCATTTTTGATTCCGGGGTTGGCGGTATGACTGTGGCCCGGGCCATAGAAAAAAAACTGCCCCAGCACCGCCTCATTTATTTCGGGGACCTGGCCAGAACTCCTTATGGGTCAAAAAGTCCGGAGACCATCCGGAAATATGCCCGGCAGAATACCGAGTTCCTCCTGTCCCAAGGCGCAAAAATCATTCTCATCGCCTGTAATTCCGCAGCAAGTGTTGCTTCCGACTTGCTGCGCGAAGAATTCTCCGTGCCAATCTTTGAGGTAATCACCCCGGCAGTCAAAAAAGCCGTTGCCAATACAAAAAATGGCAGGATTGGCGTCATCGGTACCAGGGCGACGATCAAAAGCCGTATTTATGAACAGAAAATTCAGGATCTGCGGCCCGGCTTCAAGGTGTTTGCATCCCCGTGTCCCCTGTTGGTTCCCCTGGTCGAAGAGGGCTGGCTCAACAAGCGGGAAACAAAGATGATTGTTCGCCGTTATCTGCATCCCTTGAAGATGAAAACCATCGACACTCTGGTTCTTGGCTGCACCCACTATCCCCTATTAAAAAAACTGATTGGGCCCCGCATCGGCAAACGTGTCAGGGTGATTGATTCATCGCAGGCAATCGCCGCTGACCTTCACTCTTTCCTGGCTGAAAACCCCGAAGTGGCAAAAACATTATCTTCCGGCGGTGAAAGTAAGTATTATGTCTCTGATGTGACCCAGGCTGCCATGGAAACCGCAGAACGTATCTTCGGCCGCAAAATCGAACTAACCCCTATTAACGAAAAAAATTAAGGACGGGATAAGTGCCTTAACGGTAGGTGCAAGTTTTTATTGCAAAAATTTTTTTATCTCTTGCTATTTTTTACACAAAAAAAGTATTAAGGCACTAAAACTCAGCCAACAGACGAGTAATGATTAAAAAATTATTTTATCTTTTGATTATCAATACGCTGCTGCTTTCAGGCGGAATTATCCATGCTGGGGAGCTGCCCCCCCTGGAAATCGCCAAAAAACTGCAGAAGACCTATGAACAGACGACGAGTATTGTTGCGGATTTTAAACAGACCTCATCAATCCCCATGAGCCGCCGGCAGCGGAAAGGCTCGGGAAGCCTGGTGATCCAGAAGCCGGGCCTGATGCGCTGGGACTACCGGATGCCTGAGGAACAGGTCCTGGTCAGTGACGGCACAACCATATCCATGTATTTTGCCGGGAACAAACAGATGATCGTCATGCCGGCCAAGGATTATCTCAAATCGGACATCACCTATGCCTTTTTTTCCGGCAGTGGTGACATCCTGCGCGATTTCGAGATTTTACCTCCAGAAAAAACTGATCTTGACCCGCATTTTTATCAAATCAAGCTTATTCCCCAAAAAAACCATCCCCAGGTCAGTTCGCTGACAGTCAGTGTGGACAGGGAATCTTTTCTGATTAAGCGGCTGGTCATTGTCGACCATTTTGACTCGGTTACCGACCTGCTCTTTATCAATCTCAAGGTCAACGAGCACAAACCAGCCGATTTTTTCTCCTTTACCCCACCGCCGGGAACCGAAATCATCAGGCAATAAATGGATTCGGATTCATCCAGTTCTGTCAGACCCATGAAAAATCTTTTTCACGTCGCCCTTGTTTCCATGCCGTGGCCGCTGTTTAACAGGCCTTCGGTACAACTGGGAAGCCTCAAGGCTTTTATTGAAAAACATGACGACTCGATCCGGGTTAACACCTTCCACCCTTATCTTGAAACCGCCAAACTGATCGGCACAGAGAAGTATCACTGGATTTCTCAAGACGTCTGGGTCTGTGAGGCCCTGTACAGCTCCATTCTCTTTCCGGAGCAACTTGACGAATGTTGCCGGATCGTTGACCAGGCCCAACGCAAGTCAAAGCATAAAGTCCGCTTTGACTTCAAACAGGTCCGGCAAATACTGAAGGATCAACTTGAGCGCTGGGTCGAGAGCATCGACTGGAGCCAATACCGGCTGGCTGGCTTTTCCGTCTGCCTCAATCAGTTGCTGGCCTCGCTCACCGCAGCCCGATTCGTCAAACAAAAACATCCCGACCTCCCCGTGCTCTTTGGCGGTTCATCCTGTTTTCCGGATTTTGCCGAACCGCTTTTCCGCCATTTTCCAGTTGATTTCATGATCAGTGGCGAGGGCGAACAACCCCTGCTTGATCTGTGCCGACATCTCGCCGGTAAATCGCCTGAAACCGGAGCAAATATTTTTTCCCGCTCTCAGCCGGTTTTCGTAAATCAACAAAAAAATCGTCAATTTACGAGCCTGAGCCAACTGCCCATACCGGATTATGATGATTATTTCAGGGAAAAAGAAAAATTGTTTAACAACAGTCCTTTTATCCCGGTGCTGCCTGTGGAGTTTTCCAGGGGCTGCTGGTGGGGAAAATGCAACTTCTGCAATCTGAACCTGCAGTGGCATGGTTACCGCTCAAAATCCCCTGAACGAATGGTTGACGAGGTAATTTCCCTTTCGGTAAAATACGGATGTCTTGATCTTTCCTTTACCGACAATGTTCTGCCTATTAAGGAAGCAAACGTCTTTTTTTCCCGCATGGCCGATCTGGATCGTGATATCCGTTTTTTCGGCGAGATCCGCGCCAATCAACGCGGCAAGTTCATGACCGTGGCCCGCCAAGGCGGGCTCACCTCGGTTCAGGCCGGAATTGAAGCGTTCAGTAACAGTCTGCTGAAAAAAATGGCCAAGGGAACAACCGTGATTGACAATCTGGCTGTCATGAAAAGTGCTGTGGCCAACCGAATTGAACTTGACGGCAACCTCATCATCGAATTTCCGGAAAGCAGCCCGGAGGAAATCGAGGAAACCCTGGAAAATCTTGACTTTGCCCTGCCGTTCAGGCCGCTGACCACGGCATCATTCTTCCTCGGCCATGGCAGTCCGGTAGACTTGCAGCCGCAACATTTCGGCATCCTGACCAAGATCCATCATCCGCAGAATAAAAAACTCTTTCCCGAAAAAATTTTAAAGGATCTGGCTCTGCTCATCAAAGAGTATCGCGGCGACCGCACCGTCCAGCGCCGCAGATGGGCGCCGGTGGCGCGCAAAGTGAAGAAGTGGCGGGAATTTCATCGTCATGGTAAAAACCTTTTTGAAAATCCACGGCTCAGCTACAGAGACGGAGGTGATTTTATCGTCATTCGCCAGGAACTTCCCGGCCAACGCATCCTTCATCACCGACTGCGCGGCCTTTCTCGGAAAATCTACC
>JAGHCC010000308.1 GCA_021160685.1 Desulfobulbaceae bacterium
ACCATTTCCCGAGGAACCAGCCCGCGGAGAAGGCTGCTGATTGGCTCCCTGCCCCGCGAAGCAATATCGCGCTGAAGACGCGCATCAAGTTTTTTTTCATCAAGTGCAGGTTTGAGGTCAATGGCAAAGGTAACTTTGTCCCCGTTACGCAAGCTGTCCACTGCTGCACCGCTCAGGGTGAGAACTGAAGGTCCGGTCAGCCCGAATTCGGTAAAGACGAGCTCACCGAATTTTTCTCTTTTTCTCCTGCCGTTGATAAGCATTCGGACGTTGACATTGCGAAGATTGAGTCCAGCCATTCTTTGAGCTTCATCTCCGGAGGTTTCAAGGGGGACAAGCGCCTGGCGGATCGGAATGACCGTATGTCCTGCGGATTCGGCAAGGCTGTAACCGTCTCCGGTCGAACCTGTCGCCGGATAGGAGGCTCCGCCCGTGGCAAGGATAACGGCATCACAGGGGATTTCCTTGCCTTGAGAAACAACACCGCTGAGACATTTATCGTATATCAGAATTTTTTCAACAGGAGCAGAATACTTGATCCGGACCCCGCACCTTTCATTCCATTGCAAAAAAACTTTCCGGACATCCGGCGCTTTGCCGCTTGCTGGAAAAACACGACCACCCCTTTCAGTAACCAACTCCAGGCCCAGCTCATTAAAAAATTCCATGAGATCGGCATTGAAGAACCGGGCAAAGGCTTGGCGCAAAAAAGGGCCTGTTTTACCGAAATGGCTAATAAAGTCGGACACCTCGGCTATATTTGTGATGTTGCAGCGACCCTTTCCTGTAATACAGAGTTTGAGTCCGACCCGTTTCATCTTTTCAAGCAGAAGTGTTTCAGCCCCTGCTTCAGCAGCCTGTCCCGCAGCCATAAGACCTGCTGGACCGCCGCCTATGACAATTATTCTTTGTGCCTTCATAGTCGTTGGTTCTCTTAAATCCTCAAATCTGCTCCTGCGGAATCTGTCACAGGAATTACAATATAATCACTATTCCAACATTCTGAAAGGAATTCGTCCCTAACCAGATACCTCTGCGCATCTACCGCACTTTGGTCCTTTTGTATTGTATGAACAGCGCAAATAAAATCCCGACAAGCCCTCCTGACGTGTCAAGTAGAAAATCGCTGGGTAAAGGGGTACGTCCTTCAATAAATAGCTGCATTAACTCCGTAGTACCAGCAAGACACGCAACATCCACAAAAAGAATCGTATAGTTTTTTTTATTCGGCGTCAGCGATAAGCACAGCGCCAGGCATAAAAAAAGAAAAAAATGTCCTGCCTTGGTAATATAGTAATTCCAGTTGCTGTTTTGATTTAAGAAAGCAGGGACTTTTTTACGGTCCTGAATTGTTTTTTGCACATCGGTGGATTTACTTTGCACTTGCCCGATGCCGTCTGAACTGGTCAAAGACAATATGCCGGATATTTTTTTTGGCTGAAGGGCGCCAAAAAGGATTAAACCAATAATCAGTAACAGCAGTAATGTCCGGGAAGTGTTCCGGCAAGCAACAATATAAGGAACAAGAAGCCAGAGCAAATACATTGTCATTAGAGATAGGCTGATTACCTGCAGGTATGGATAAGCAGGATTTTCAGCCACCTGGCGAATACTCAAATTCTTCACATGGAGCGTACCGGTAACATGCAGCAACTGCAGAGCAAATTTTACCTGGTCACAAGATGCATCAGTTGAAAAAATTTGTGAAAAATTTTGCCAGGAACTGCTTCCCATGACTGAAAAAATAACTGCAGCGCCGGGTAACCAGCGCCCATGCTCGTTATGACTGCTTATTTGAATTCTGGCCCTGTTCCACGTATTTTTCGGGTTTCCTGGGACAACATCACGGACTTGATACTTTCCTGTAACAAGTAATTTGCTCGCACCCTTAACATTAAAAATGTTTTGGAAGAGTTTTATTCTGCTGGTCAATTCTTTTGAGAAAAGAACGGCTGTGTCCGGGGGACGCAATTGCACCGAATCTTTTGGCCCTGCAGTGTTCCAACTCGTCAGTCCCTGCGAAAAGTCAGCATTGAGTAAAAGCTCATCCCCAACTGCTTGGTAGCGTTTAAAATGAGAGGCTGAGATAAAGGTAGATACCAGTATAATGAAGAAAAACAGATAGGTGTATAGGTGTCTGTTCGTCAACATCGGATGGGGGACAGGTCGTGCAAAATCAGTTTTTGTAATTGTTCAAACCCTTGTTTGCTGTTGTAAAAAAACGAAAAAAAAGACATTTTTTTAATTCGCTGCTTCAGCCCCGATGATCAACTACCTCAAGCCCGCTTGGCGGCAATGACAATCAGCAGATCGTCCTGTTCCAGGATCGAATCAACCGGGGGATTGGCAATCAGTTCTCCGCCCCTGCCCTTCTGGATGCCCAGCACAATGGCCTGCCGTTCCTTTTTCATCCTGATGAAAATATCAATAAAGGGGAGGCCTATCATCTCTTTTGGGGCCTTAACGCCATACAAATCATTGCCGTACTGAGTGGAAAGCAGCTCCGAAACGATCCGGCTGATACCATGATGAATGGCCGCGCTGGCGATCAGGTGGCTGCTGAATTCGCTGCCGACAATAATTTCATCGGCGTTGGCCCGTTCGCAGTGCTGTCTATTTTTTGAATCAACAAGCTCAACAACGGTATAGACATCCCGGCACATGCTCTCGATAGTCAGGGTTGTCAGCACCACTTTGGCATCCCTGGCGCTGGCCTCAAGCCGGTCATCACCCAGGACAATCACAGTTTTTGCTTCACACAGGTTGGCTTGCTCCAGGGTTTCCTCGTCAACCACACCCCTAACGAAATAAAGGGCTTCGTCAGCAACGGGCTTTTCCTCGATATCAGCAATCAGAATTACCTGGGCCTCTTCGGTCTGTGAAGCGGCCCGCAGTTCCTTCAAAATAGACCTGGCCCGGTGATTCCATTCACAAAGAATAACATGATTTTTGAAAGCGTATGTCTTCATCCCCTTGTCTTCCTTCATTTTTTTACTAATCAAAATTGTGGCTAAAGTCGCACTCATTATACCCAACAGGCCGATACCGAAAAACATGATCAGCACGGCAATGGCTCGTCCTCCCAACGTCACCGGAGAAATATCGCCATAGCCCACCGTTGTCAGGGTGACGATACTCCACCAGAAGGCGTTTCGCAGGGGAAGATCCGGCTCCAGCAGGGAAATCCCCACGGAGCTGACAAGAATCAGGATGACCACCCAGAAAATCACCAGATGAAAATTTTCCCGCTGGAGAAAACGATAGAGAGATTTCAGATATTTTTGTAGCTTCATGGTTCAGGATACCTATC
>JAGHCC010000357.1 GCA_021160685.1 Desulfobulbaceae bacterium
ATCCGGGCATGGGCGCGGCTGCCGGCAATATCATGACGGTAAAGCCGGGAATCGTAATGGATTGAGGCGGTGAAGGCCTCCACTGAGGCCGCTGTCTTTTCGGCAAAACGGCCACCCCAGAGTTTTGCCGGAGGGGCTTGATTTTGGTCTTTTTTTTCTGACATGATAACTCAAATATTCTCACAGAGATGCAACGACACAGAGTTTAAAGTTTTTCCTCTGTGAACTCTGCGCCTCTGTGAGAGGTAAATAAAAGTGCGCCTACTTTTTGCACAGGGCCCGCATCGTCATACGCAGCGCATTTAAGCGGATGAAACCACCGGCATCGGCCTGGGTGTAAACATCATCCTCTTCAAAGGTGGCAAAGCTCTCCTGATATAAGGATTGATCAGATTTACGGCCCACTGGAATGCAGTTGCCTTTATAGAGTTTCAGCCGGACCACGCCATTGACCCGCTCCTGGCTCATATCCATGGTTTTCTGCAGAAGCTCCATCTCCGGCGAAAACCAGAAACCATTATAAATAATCTCCGAATAACGCGGAATCAGGCTGTCCCGAATTTTCATAACCTCACGATCCAGGGTGATGGTCTCAAGGTCGCGGTGGGCAACGCGTAAAATGGTGCCGCCCGGTGTTTCATAAACCCCGCGCGACTTCATGCCGACAAAACGGTTTTCCACCATATCCAGCCGGCCGATACCGTTCTCGCCGCCCAGTTTATTCAGCCTGGCCAGCAGCGTGGCTGGTGACAAAGATTCCCCGTCAATGGCCACCGGGTTGCCTTTCTGAAATTCCATTTCAATATAGGTTGGCTTGTCCGGCGCCTTTTCCTGGGAAACACTCAGCTTAAACATCCTCTCCTCGGGTTCGTTCCAGGGATCTTCCAGAATTCCACCCTCAAAGCTGATATGCAGCAAATTCTCATCGGAACTATACGGATTTTCCTTGGTCACCGGAATGGGAATGCCATGTTTTTCAGCATAGGCCACCAGCTTGGTCCGGGAATTCAGGTCCCAGATCCTCCAGGGCGCAATGATCGTCAATTTAGGGTTAAGGCCCAGATAGCCCAACTCAAAACGAACCTGATCATTGCCTTTGCCTGTGGCCCCGTGGCTGACTGCGTCCGCACCCTCCTTCTCTGCAATCCGGACCTGCTCCTTGGCAATGATGGGCCGGGCCAGGGAGGTGCCAAGGAGATAGGAGCCTTCATAAATGGCATTGGCCCTAAAGGCCGGAAAGACGTAATCCCTGACAAATTCTTCTTTGAGATCGGAGATCACCACCTTTTCAGCGCCGGTGGCCATCCCTTTTTCCCGAATCTGATCCCAGTCTTCTTTCTGTCCCACGTCAGCGGCAAAGGCCACCACCGGGCATTGATATTCCTCTTTCAGCCAGCGCAGGATGACTGAGGTATCGAGACCGCCTGAATAGGCAAGAACGATTTTATTCACATGAACACCTTATTGGTTTCGTTAGTTTCATTGGTTAAACTGGTTAAATTGGTTTTGATTATCCAACCAATAAAACCAATTTAACCAATCAAATGTTTTTCCAGTATCGCTTTATGGATATGGAGTTTGTTTTCCGCCTGGTCAAAGGCCACACACTGCTCTCCTTCCAGGACTTCTTCCGTAATTTCTTCTTCGCGGTGGGCAGGCAGACAATGGAGGACAATGGTCTGCGGTCCGGAGGCAGCCAGCAGTGCGGAATTGACCTGAAATGGCTGAAAAATCTTTTCCCGCTCCTTCTGCTCATTCTCCTGTCCCATGCTGGCCCAGACATCGCAGTTAATCACGTCGGCTTCCCGCACCGCTTCCCTGGGATCCCGCACTATCGTGATTGGCCTGGTTGCCTGATTTTGGGCTGCTATCAGAATGTCCGAATCAGGATCATAGCCCTCCGGGCAGGCGAGAATCAACTCAAAACCAATAATTGCGGCAGCTTGGATCCAGGTGTTGGCCATATTATTGCCATCGCCAATCCAGGCTATTTTCAGATCCTCAATGGGACCTTTTTCTTCAATCACCGTCATGATATCACTTAAAATCTGACAGGGATGGAACAGGTCGGTCAAGGCGTTAATGACCGGCACCGACGAATAGCGGGCCAGTTCATCGACAATTTCCTGGCCAAAGGTTCGGACTACGAGGCCATCAACATAGCGGGCCATGACCCTGGCCATATCCTTTAAGGGTTCATTTCTGGCCAGCTGGGTGTCTCGGCTCGACAGGTAAATAACCTGACCTCCAAGGTCGTACATTGCCGATTCAAAGGAAACCCTGGTCCGGGTGGACGGTTTCTCAAAAATCATACCAATGGTTTTACCGGCCAGTTGCTGATGCCGTAGTCCGGCCCGGGCCTCTTTTTTGAGGACCATAGCCCGGTTGATATAACCGGTCAGCTGTTCTTTTGTAAAATTGCCAAGAGATAATAAGTGTGTTGTCATGGGTTTGCTCTTTAGTGCCTTACTCCTGAAATCTTGTAATGAAAAAACAAGTAATAAAAAAATTACTTATTAAAATAAAATGCTTACATCTAATGTTAAGGCACTTATCCTATTTAGTGGGTTAGTTTATTGATTCAACAGAATTTCGAATCAAAACAAAAAACGTAGTTTTTGGAAAGTATTTCTTTTTCAAATTTTACTTAAAACCTCTTTCAAATGGTTCAGCATTTCATCAATTTCATCTTTGCTGACGATCAGGGGCGGGATGAAACGGATGACTTTGTTGCCGGCAAAATTCGCCAGAACGCCATGCTCAAACAGGCTGTTGACAATGGCCGGTCCCTGCCGCACTCCTGTTTCCGTCAGAACCAGGCTCTGGATGAGTCCCATGCCCCGTGTGCCGCCTGCCAGGTGAGGAAATTCCCGGGCCACGGACAGCAGGCCCTGGGTCAGATATTCTCCTTTTTTCACAACTTCGGCCAGAAAATCGTCCTCAAGCAGGGTTTTGACCACGGCCACAGCTCCGGCGCAGGCCACGGG
>JAGHCC010000236.1 GCA_021160685.1 Desulfobulbaceae bacterium
AGGTGCCTCGGACGCAAGATCGCCTTCTGCAAAAAATGTTTTTCAGGTGCAGATTGATGTCGGGAACAGTGGTCTGAAACAGTTCGGCACGTGGGATTTTATGCGGTAGCCCACCGAGATAATACCATCGAGATTATAAAAGTTTGTCTGGTATTTTTTGCCGTTGACAGCAGTTGTAAAGAATTTCTTTACAACTGAATTTTTATCCAGTTCGCCTTCCGTAAAGATGTTTTTCAGGTGCTGACCTATGTTCTGATTGGAGGTCTGAAACAGCTTGGCCTGTGTTTCTGGCTGAGCCAGACGGTCTCATCCTGGAGCGGTACTCCAAGGCGGGTTACGCCGTCTTCGGACTGGTAGATCAGGAGCTGGGAGCTGTTTTGGGCGCTTGGTTCAGTTATCTCTGCCTGCCTCCCGGCTTTTATTCATAGTCTCCAGCTGCATTTTTCATTACTTGGTCCAACAGGTCTTGCCGAAACGTTTCATCTTCAACAAGTCGACGGGCAATCACCTCGCATAATCCAGCAGCAAGGCCAACCTGCCCATGGTAGGCCATATCAACGCTTATGTTATTATCGTTGAGGTCGAGTATTAAGGCGGCTTGGTTGTCTTTTAGCGATATATCAGTCATGATCGATCCATTTTTGATGTTGGGAGGATTACTGTCTTTGCCATAAATTGGCAAAATTAAATATGATTGAGCAATATTACATTGAAGTGACAGACAATAAAACACGGGGATTAAGGCGGAGGTCGGAGACACATACAAACAAATAACCAACCGAAACAACGGCACTATTTGTACTTCTCGAGATTGCAAATTAAAAAAATGGCCACTTTCGTACCCGCTTTTTCGGGAGTGAATCCGCCTGAAGCCATGGTTACTGGATACCGGCAACAGACGTCTTTTACCTGGTATTTGATGCCTGATATTATCAGGCGGCGTGTTTCAGGGTAACTTCCATTTTAAGGCCCACCCGAGCCAGCATATTTACCAGCATATCGATCGTGAAACGATCAATCTTGCCACGCACCAAGTCGCTTATCCGGGGCTGGTTGACCCCCATAAGCTCGGCAGCTCTGGTCTGGGTGAGATTGTTGTCTTTAATGTACTGGCCGACTAGAAACATCAGGTAGCTTTTTATTTTCAGGCTTTCCCGTTCTACCGGGTTATCTTCCAGCGCATCCCATACATTCTCAAATGACTTGCCCATGTTCACCCCTTGATTTCCTTGTACCGTTTTTTTGCCAACTCAATGTCGGTCTTACTCGTTTTCTGTGTTTTTTTCTGGAAAGCGTGCAATACATGCACAGCATCCCTAAATTTGGCAACATAGATCACACGAAATTGACTCGACTTATCCCTGATTCTTATTTCACGTACTCCCTTGCCGATGTTAAGCATAGGTTTCCAATCGTCGGGATCACCGCCATATTGAACAATCGCCAGTTGTTGTCCTGCCTCCCCTTTCGTATCTTCAGGAAAGGCCCGAATATCCTTAAGTGACGTGCCGTGAAATTCAATACGCTTCATACTGCATATTATATAATTTTTTATATAATAATCAAGGGGGAAGACGAGTAAGGAAAAATATCAGATAGATTGAAAAGTCACGGCTGTGTTGGGATGATTACTGTCTTGGAGTCAAATTGGCAAAATTAAATTTAAGATCAGACAATAAAAAAAGGGAATTAACCCTTTGTTTAAAGGCTAATCCCCTTGTTTCATACTGGTGCCGGAGGTCGGAATCGAACCGACACGGGCGCAAGGCCCGCTGGATTTTGAGTCCAGTGCGTCTACCAATTTCACCACTCCGGCAATCAAAGTTATTTTATAAAAACCTTATGTTCTGCTGTCAAGGAGAAAGAATTCTTACAGTGAAGGTGGTTATGCGTAAATGTGCCACCTTTGACAAACTGTTACGACTATTTTGACCCAGCAGACTCAAGAAAGACCTTTTGAAAACGAAGAAAATAATCTATCCCGGACCAGAGGGTCAGGCCAAGGGCAATATAGAGGACAATTGTGCCGATGTCGTGCAGGAACGGGATCGGCAGCAGATTCGGAGGAAAAATCAAGATGTTGAGAGCGATGAGCTGGAAAACGCTTTTCAGTTTTCCCAGCTGGCTTGCGGCCATGACAATGCCGGATGCGGCGGCCAGGCCCCGCAAGCCGGTGACAATCATTTCCCTGGACAGGATCAGGAAAGTGATCCAGGCTGGAATCCTGCCCATGGGAATCAGCATCACCAGGGCAACAGTAACGAGAACCTTGTCAGCCAGAGGATCAATCAGCTTGCCAAGAACCGATTCGGAATGATACTTACGCGCCAGGTAGCCGTCAGCAAGATCGGAAAGGGCACCGGTCAGGAAAAGAAAAAAACCAAAGAGACTGACCCATAGCCCGACTCCGGGCCTGAGGCAGAATAACAGAAACGGCACAACGGCAAAGCGATAGCCGGTGAGCATATTGGGTAAGGTGTAAATATTATGATTCATGCCGGATTTGCCGGTCGTGTTCCCTCGGTGCTAGACATCCGGCGAGGTGATTTTGTATTTTTGATAATGATACAGCACCTTATCAACATAGTTCATTGTTTCCGGAAACGGCGGGATGCGGCCAAGGGCTTTGACGCGCTCCGGACCGGCATTGTAGGCTGCCAGGGCCAGTTTAACATCGCCCTGGAACAGGTCAAGCATCATCCGCAGATAACGGGTGCCGCCAAAGATATTATCCTTTGGATCAAAGGGATTGGCCACCCGCATGTCCCTGGCCGTGCCAGGCATCAACTGCATGAGCCCCTGAGCTCCTTTTTTCGATACGGCCCGGCAGTTAAAATTCGATTCCATCTTGATGACGGCCTTCACCAGACAGGGATCAACACCGTACCGTCTGGCTGCCTTCTCGATATGAAGCGAACACTGCCCGGGAGCAAGTTTGCTGTATTTTTTACGGCTTAAACGCTTGCTGCGGATTAATTTATAACGGGAATCTGTTGGCACATTGGAAAAATGCATCACGCCCTTTTCATCCACAAAGGTATATATCTGTGCCTTTGTGGAGCAGGGAAAGATGAGCAGGCCAAGTGTTCCCACAAGCAGCCACGCCGCAAATATATTTTTAAGCAACCTCCGGTTCATTTATACATTATACATTTGGAGGAAGCCGGAAACAAATTGCAAAATCAACAAAAAATACAGCAGCAAGTCCCTTGCAATAATTACGGGACCTTACATCATGAAAAAAAATTCTATTTTTTTCTTTTTTCCCAGTCCGCCAGGAATTGTTCCATTCCGATGTCTGTGAGCGGATGTTTTGCCAGCTGAGCAATGACCTTATAGGGGATGGTGCAGATGTCAGCGCCCGTCAAAGCGGCTGCCATAATATGCATGGGAGAGCGGACACTGGCCACAATGACTTCGGTCTGGTAACCGTAATTTTCGTAAATAGTCATAATATCGCTGACTAGATCCATGCCCTCCTGGGCAATATCATCCAGCCGGCCGACAAAGGGACTGACAAAGGTGGCGCCTGCCTTGGCCGCCAGCAGGGCCTGGGCCGCTGAAAAAACAAGGGTTACATTGGTCTTGATATCTTCAGCTGCAAACTGCTTCACAGCCTTTAAACCCTCGATGATCATCGGCACCTTGATGACGATATTTGAGTTCATGGCTGCAAGCTTCCGCCCTTCTTCCAGCATTCCCTCGGCTTCAAGACTGACCACCTCAGCACTGATGGGGCCATCGACGATTTCACAGATTTCCGTGAGGATCGTCTCAAAGTTTTTATTTTCTTTCGCCACAAGAGAGGGGTTGGTGGTTACACCATCAACCATTCCCATATCAAGGCCTTTTTTGATTTCGTCGATGTTGGCGGTATCAATAAAAAATTTCATGTGTCGGCTCCTTGCGTCAAATTTTAGTGACCGTTCACCAAGAGAACTGGTTTCGGTAAATTACATAACCGTAAGCGTTTACCAATTTTAAATGTATCAGTCCTGATCTAAAAAACGTTTTCGGCACTCTTCACTGCAAAAATAATATGTCTCGCCATCTTTTTTTTCACGCAAGGCCTGGCCTTTGGGGATATAGGTCTTGCAAACCGGATCCTGAACCAGAACGTCCTGGGCCGGAGACTCCACTTTGTGTACTTCCGGCTTGGGCGGCAGGTTGTCTTTTTTTCTGCCGAAGAGCAACCGGTAAAGAAGATAAAACAGGACGGCAAGGACAATGAAGCGGACAGGACTCATTTTTGCCAGACCTCTTTTTTGACCACCTCACCCTTTGGAAGCTGTTTCAACATGTGACGCGTGGTTTTTTGCAGAACCGGATGAAGATGGTCGGGAGCCACCTCGTTCATGGGTGCCAGGATAAACATCCGGTTGGCAATCTCGGGATGCGGCAGGGTCAGCTCCGGGCTTGAGATCACCAGATCATCATAATAAAGCAGATCAAGATCGATGATCCGGTCAAGTCCACTGGCACGATCCCGTCCCATCTCTTTTTCAGTTTGCAAAAGAAGATCAAGAAGTTCCAGGGGAGAAAGCTTTGTTTCCAGCACGCCCAGGCCATTGGTAAACCAGTAGTCGCTTTCCATACCAACCGGCTCGGTCAAATAGGGTGACGATAAGGTCAATAGGGTTACCCTTTTGCTTTTTTTTAGCTGCTGCCAGGCCTTGAGCAGATTTTCCCTGCCGTTTCCCAGGTTGGATCCCAGGCCGATAAAGGCCAGTGCCATTTAGAAGCCGACCTCGGCCATCCGATCCAGGGCCTCCTGCAGCCGTTCTTTTGATACGGTAAGGGCGATACGGAAATAGCCCTCGCCGGGCGCGCCGAAACCACTGCCCGGCGTGGTGACGATTCCGGCTTTTTCCAGGAGATGGGCGACACAGCTTGTAGAATCGTAGCCTTCCGGCGTTTCAACCCAGATGTAAAAGGTGGCCTTGGGGGCTTGGGCCTTGAGACCCATTTTCTCGAGTCCGGCCATGACTACGTCACGGCGCTCCGTGTAGAGTTGCCGCATTTCCTGAAGCCAGGCTTCATCATCCCGCATGGCCTCAATCCCGGCAATCTGGATGGCCTCAAAGATGCCCGAATCAATATTGCTCTTGATCTGGCCCAATCCGCCGATAATGTCGGCGTTGCCGGCGGCCCAGCCAATGCGCCAGCCCGTCATGTTGTAGGTCTTGGAGAGTGAATGGAATTCCATTCCCACCTCCATGGCGCCGGGAGTTTCCAGAAAGCTCGGAGCTTCGTAGTTGTCAAAGGTCATCTCCGAATAGGCAAAATCATGGCAGACCATGATGTTGTTTTTTTTGGCAAACTCAACAACCTCGGCAAAAAAATCAGAGCCGGCCGTGGCCGAGGTCGGGTTGTTGGGATAATTAAGAAACATCATCTTGGCCCGCTCAAGAATATCCGCAGGGATTGCACTGAAATCAGGCAGAAAAGCATTCTCTTTTACAAGCGGCATCTCATAAATTTCACCACCGGCAAAAAGGGTGGCAACATTATAGACCGGATAAGCCGGACTTGGAACCAGGACCACATCGCCGGGATTGATAAATGCCAGGGGGATATGGGCGATACCCTCCTTTGAGCCGATCAGGGAAACGATTTCCTTCACCGGATCAAGGCTGACCCCCGCCCTTTTTTTATACCAGGCGGACACCGCCTCTCGAAAGGAATTGAGGCCGGAATAACTGGGATAGGTATGATGCTCGGCTTTCTGGGCCGCTGCCGTCAGACTGTCAATAATATTTTGCGGAGTGGGTTGATCCGGATCGCCGACTCCCAGATCAATGACATCAACACCACGGGCAATAACCTCTGCCTTTTTCCTGTCCAGCTCGGCAAAGAGATAAGGGGGAAGCTGTTTTAATCTTTCTGCCTTTTCAATTTTGATCATTTTTGTATTACTCTGTAAATATTTTGAGTTGAGGGGCAAAGGATCCCCTCTGAATCTTCAGTCTCCAGTATGGAGTAGCAAATTACAAATCATCCAATCCCAGGACATCGAACATGGAGTACATGCCGTTTTCCTTCCCGGTTACCCAGGCCGCTGCCAGGGCCGCGCCACGGGCAAAATTGTCGCGGTTGTGGGCCCGGTGGGTCAGCTCAATCCTCTCACCCGGGCCGGCAAAATAAACCGTATGCTCGCCGACAATATCACCGCCACGAATGGTCTGAATACCGATTTCCTTATCCGTCCGTTCGCCGATGATGCCGTGACGTTCATAAACGCCGACTTCGTTCAGATCGCGGTTGACGCCTTTGGCCGCCATTTCGCCAAGCTTCAGGGCGGTGCCGCTGGGGGCGTCCTTTTTCATACGATGATGGGCCTCGACAATTTCAATATCATAGTCATCACCGAGAATGGATGCCACTTTTTCGGTGATTTTAAAGAGAACATTGACGCCGATCGCCATGTTGGGCGCTTGAACAATAACCATGTTTTTAGCAAGTTCCCGCAATTCGGCCAGGTTTTCCTGGCTAAGACCGGTGGTGCCGATGACCATCCCTTTTTTCTTTTCAGCCGCCTTCCTGGCAATCTCCATGGTGGCCTCGTGAAAGGTGA
>JAGHCC010000053.1 GCA_021160685.1 Desulfobulbaceae bacterium
GAATGGATTCGCGGTGAAAAGGAAATGATGCTTTCCTGGGCCAATCAGCCGTTTTTTCGTCAGAATGTCGACCTGCTTGTCGCATCCCGGCCCAATGCCACTGATCCCCAAAGGCAAAAAATTATCCGGGCCATTTCCGTTATGCTGCATGAGGCCATTGCCGCCGCCCATTACACTTCTTTTCTGGTAGTAGGCCGGGATGGAAGCATTCTTGCCGCATACAGTGATTCACTTGTCGGAACAAAGCTCAAGGATACTGGCATGGCCTTTGTTGAAAAGGCCTTTCTGGGTGAAACCTTTATGACCCGTCCCCAATTCCCCGAGTTTTTCCTTGGGCCCGATGCTGCGTTATACAATCTGCCTGTCATTGTTTTAGGAACCGGAATAAAAGATGAACACGACAAGGTCGTTGCTACGCTTCTTCTGGCTATCCCGTCCGATGGGGAATTTAGTGATCTGTTTTCCATGGTCAGGCTTGGAGCAACAGGAGATTGCTATGCCTTTAATAAAGAGGCCGTGATGGTTTCAGAAAGCCGGTGGACGAAACAAGCGGCAGAACAAGGACTGCTTCTGGATAATAACAGGCAAAGCTCTATTCTTAATATTAGATTGACCAACCCGGCTGCCGGGAAACAGAAGGCCCCTTCTTTAACGAAGATGGCCAGGAAGGCTCTAAGCGGTCAGGATGGCATTGATCTGGAAGGCTACCGGGATTATCGCGGCGTCGAGGTAGTCGGGGCCTGGGCTTGGAGTGAGGAGTTTAAGATGGGCATTGCCATTGAATTGGGGAAAAAAAATGCCTACTCCATTTTACTGCCTCTGCGGTTGGCCCAATTCGCACTTCTCCTGTTACTTGCCGTCTGTACGATTGCCCTGCTTTTTTCTTCCTACATTATTCAGTTTCTAAAGGGCAGAGTTGAGGAGGTAAGCCGGCTGGGGCAGTACAGGCTGATTAAAAAAATCGGCGAAGGCGGCATGGGCACCGTGTACCTGGCCAAACATGCCATGTTGCAACGTTCCACGGCTATTAAATTGTTAAAGCAGGATACTGATGTGGCTGACGCGGTGAACCGTTTCGAACGGGAGGTCCAGTTAACCTGTCGACTCAACCATCCGAATACTGTGGCAATCTATGACTATGGCCGGACAGCTGAAGGTCAGTTTTACTATGTCATGGAGTATATTGATGGTTTGAACATGGCTGATTTGATCGAAAAAGAAGGGCCTCTTCCTGCTTGCCGGGTGATCTTTTTGCTGCGTCAAATATGCGCTTCCCTGGCAGAGGCCCATAATCTGGGACTGATTCATCGGGATATTAAACCCTTGAATGTTATGGTTACGGTGCAGGGCGGTATATACGATCAGGTGAAGGTGCTTGATTTCGGCATGGTCAAAGATATCGGCGCCACTAATCTCGACCTTGACGCCACCCAGGTTCTGCAAGGCACTCCCACCTATATTGCCCCGGAAAGGATCAATGACCCGGCACTGGCGGATGCCAGAACTGATATTTATTCCATTGGCACCATTGCCTTTAATGCCCTGTCCGGAGAGGATGTTTTTACCGGCAGTTCGGCCATGCAGGTGTGTGTCAAAGTGTTGCAGGAGGAACCAAGAAACCTTCTCAGCTTTGATAATCTGCAGGTTCCTGAATCTTTGGCGCAACTGGTTCAGCAATGCCTTGCCAAGGATCCTGATAGCCGCCCGCAATCTGTAAAAGAAATCATGGCTCGCCTGGATGATATTAAAGAAGAGCTTCCCGCTGAATGGAACCAGCAACGTGCTGAAAAATGGTGGAAGGAACAGGAGTGACGGGACATTCAAATAACATGTTGATTTGCTGCTTAACAAGCATGTTGACTCTGTGCCCGCAAGACAAGTCATTTTGTAGAGAATCATTTTTTGGCAATAGGCCTGTATGAAAAAATTAAGTCTTTCAAGTAAAATTATAATCGGCATGATCCTTGGTGTTGCCACCGGCCTGTTCTGGGGTGAAAAGGTCGGCTGGCTTGATATTGCCGGGACTGCTTTTATCAAACTTCTGCAAATGGCCATTTTGCCCTACATTGTGGCCTCGCTCACCGTGGGTATCGGCAGCCTGACCTTTGATCAGGCCAAAAATGTGGCGGCCAAGGTGGGAATTTTGCTGCTCATCACCTGGGGCCTTGGCCTGCTGATTTTTCTTGCCATACCACTGACTTTTCCCTCCTTGACTACCGCCGGTTTTTTCAGTGATGTCACCATTGCTACGCCCCCGGATGTCAATTATTATGATGTGTATATTCCGGCAAATCCCTTTAAATCTCTGTCATCCAATTATATTCCGGCGGTTGTTCTTTTCTGTCTGGCGGTTGGAGTGGCCCTGATCGGCATCAAGGAAAAGGAAACAATTCTTGCACCACTGCGGGTAATATCCTCTGCGCTTACCAAGGTGACCAACGGTGTTGTGCAACTGATGCCCTACGGTGTTTTTGCCATCAGCGCCTCCACAGCCGGAACCATGGGCGGAGAAGAATTTGAAAAGCTGCAGGTCTATTTCCTCACCCATACCGTAGCCGCCCTGCTGCTTTCTTTTATTCTGCTGCCCTTTTTTTTAAGTGCCTTTACTCCGTTTCGCTACAAAGATGTGGTGGGTATCTCCAAGGATGCACTGCTCACCGCCTTTATCACCGGCAACCTGTTTGTGGTATTGCCGGTGCTGACGGTAAACGCCAAGGAGCTTTTTAAAAAATATGAGCTTAAGCGGGACAATACCGACAATTATGTTGACGTGGTCATTCCGGTTACCTTTAATTTTCCAAACCTTGGAAAACTGTCATGCCTGATCTTTATTCTCTTTGCCGTCTGGTTTTCAGGTGGGAAGCTGAACCTGGCTGATTATCCATTTTTTATCGTTGGCGGGGTGCTGAGTATGTTCGGCAGCGTCCACGTTGCGGTACCTTTTCTGCTTGATGGCTTACGTCTCCCCCAGGACCTTTTTCAACTATTCATGGTGTCCTCCATTGTTTCCAGTAAATTTTCCACTTTACTTGCC
>JAGHCC010000209.1 GCA_021160685.1 Desulfobulbaceae bacterium
GGATTTTCTTGATCATTACTCCCGCATCAAAGACATCGTCCAATACCAGAATTTTTGCCATTTATTTTACTCCGTCGATTGCAGGGAGACACGCTTCATCATTACGGGCACGACATGCTTTTTCCTTTGATGAAAGGCGTTACATCTTGAACGACTGAAAAGCTCACACAATTTTATAGGTTTAATTCTTACCCTAAAAAGGCACACGTTGCCTGCTATTAATGTCACCTCCTTTGCTGATTTTAATTAATCCATACAGTAATCCCATCTTTCTAACTAGTTGCCTGATCAATATCCACCAATTTGATATTACCGACATACGGCTTAGTTTTGTAACGGGTGATGGATGCCATTTTTTTGGTTAATTTTCCAACTTTTTGAATATTACGAATAATCAAATCCAATTCCTCTACTCTTTCATCGGAATCAGATAATTCTTCCCGCAGGAGCTGAGCTGTTCCCAGGGCCGCAAAAAGCGGAGAATTCAACTCATGGGCAACGGTTCCTGCCATTTCAATAACTCCCTGGAGCTTTCCCCTTTCCATCTGTTCCCCGGATAAAAGATGCTGAGCCATCACATCACGAATAATGCGAATGGTATATTCAAGTCTGCCATCCTGACCATAGAGCGGAGAATCCGTCATTTCCAGCCATTTACCGCCATACGTCTGCTGACACCACCACACGGTCTGCGGCATGTTGTCCGGGTCGGGCTGCTGACCATCGACAGCCTCATTCTGCAGTTCCGCCGGGGTAAAATCCTTAAACAAACGACCCAGGCTGTCCTTTTCCTTGATATTGTATTTCTGAAGAAACGACCTGTTGGCCAGGACGATTCTCTGGTTGCGGTCCACCACCACAAGCTGGAGAGGAATGCTGTCGATAATACTCTGCAGGAACCGTTCATGCTCCTCATTCTGCCGAAAGAGAAGATTTATTTTCTGGTAATTCTGCGCGTTTTTGATGGCGCCACCGCCCTCTTCCGCCACGGTCATGGCAAAATTGATCTCATCCTGGCTAAAATCATGATGCTGATCCGTAAGCAGCCGCAATACACCGATAATCTTATGATTAACCTTGATCGGTACGGCCAGAATACTTTTTACCCCTTCCTTTTTAGCCTGATCCTGGAAATCGATCAGAGGATCACTGGTTGCGTCATAAATAATGACCGGCTCCCCCTTTAACACGGTATGAAGGTGACCCTCTTTTACAATGGATCCCCTGGCGAGATACTCCTCGGAAAGATTTGCTGAAGCCGCGACAAGCTCAAGGTGCTGGCGGCTTGGATCGAGCAGTCTGATGGTACAGGCCTTACAGGGCAGAACAGCCGGTATTTTTTCAACAATCAAATTCAAAATTTTTTCCAGATCCAATGTGGAATTCACCAGCCGGGAGATCTCCCTTACCTCCTTGAGAAAATCACGATCAACAGCTGTTTTCTTTTCCATCACAAAGATCCTGTTATCCTTAATCAATGAAACTTCAACATGCTTTCCAAAGATTCAGCGTCCGGCTGTTCGCTGGCCACAGGCAAACGAACGGTAAAGGCCGTACCGGAATGAACTATAGTCCCGTTTATAACAACCGGGCTTTGGACAGTGATGCTTCCATCATGATCCTGGATAATCCCATAAGAGACGGATAAACCCAGCCCAGTGCCCTTACCCACTGCTTTCGTCGTAAAAAAAGGCTCAAAAATCTTGGCCTTCACCTCGTCCGGAATCCCCTTGCCGGTATCTTCGATAACAGCCTCAACCTCCTGTTCCTCCGAACATAAGCGGGTAGAAATAATGATTTCCCCACCGCCTTCCATGGCATGATGGGCGTTATTGATCAAATTGATAAATACCTGGCGCAGCTTCTCCGCATCACAGAAGATAAAGGGCATTTCCTCACTGTATTTTTTCGTAACCTTGATATGATCAATAATAAGGCCATGCTCGGTGACATCCACCACATCCTGAACAATCTCATTGAGCTGCATATAGGTCTTTTCACTGATACCCTGGCGGGAAAATTTAAGCAGATCGGCAACAATCTTCCGGCAGGCTTTGGTCTGACGTTCAATGACCACCAGGGACTCATAGCTTTCATCCCCTTCCGGAAAATCATCCTTCATCAACTGAGAATAGCCGAGAATAACGCCGAGGGGGGTGTTAATCTCATGGGCAACGCCGGCGGCAAGTTGACCCACCGAAGCCATCTTCTGTTTATCCGCCAGCTGTGCCATAACGGTTTTCAGCCTGGTCATATCCTTGGCAATACCTTCACAGCCAATCATCTTACCTGTTTCATCCCGAACCGCATTGGCCGTGATAACCACCTGGAGAAGATTTCCGTCGGCGTTCTGAAGTTCAATCTCAAAATCACGGACAAAACCTTTTTCATGCAAGGCCTTGACATAGACTTCAAGTTCCGACTCGTTATTAAAGATATCCAAAATATTGAGATCCTCGGGCCACTCTTTATAGCCCAGCATTTCCAATCCACTTTGATTAATATCGGAAATACTGCCTTCAGAATCACAAAAATAAACCATGTCCTGTGAATTTTCGAAAAAATGGCGGAATTTTTTTTCCGACTCGGACAGTTCCTTAGTCCGCTCCTCCACCATATCCTCAAGATGGACATTCATTTTTTGCAATTCACCAGTAGCATCTTCAAGTTTTTTATTGGCCGTGAACAGTTTCGACGCCTCTCCCTGAATCGCCTCATAAGCGGCCAAACCTTTGTGGTAATAGATGATGACAGCATACAGGTATATCATCAGGGTGGTGTTGAATCCGCCGGAATAAGGAGAAAAACCGATCCATATCTCCTTATGCCCGGACAGGACAAGAATCTGCTTCAGGATATGGCCGACCCCGCGGGAGATCGAAAAGGCGGCCATGGCCATACAGAAATACAAAAGAAAACCCCAGATAAAATTCTTCGAATCAAGGGTGCTTAAAAAATAGGCGTAACGCAGGGCCAGGAAGGTAATGAGAATCATCAGGCCGGAGCCGATGAGATCAATCAGGACTGTGGGATACATGGGGAGAGTGTGCATTATTCTTCTCCCTTATGTTCAAGATAAAACGTCCTGAGACTGATCAACAGGAAAAAGGCAGCCGGCACACAGAGGAGATGGTCCATCTTAACGATATAAAAAACAATCTTCGACAGGGTAAAAGGCTCCAGCATGACAGCGCCCCAGGAGCCGCTCTTCATAAAATCATCAGGGGAAAGAGTCGTTTCAATGGCATGGCCGGTAAAGGCGAGAATATTCCAAAGAATCAGCAGAACACAATAACTACGCAGATACCGCCAGCCCTTGCTGGTCAGAGCGGCGGTACGGCGGGTATGCCAGTACAGGTAGGCCAGGCCGCCCCCAAAGAGAACATGGGACATCTGGTGGACATACAATCCTTCCGGAGCGCCGTGGGCCTGAAACGCCTGGGAGACGCCTGACAGACCAAGCAACAGAAAGGTAAAAGTGAATGGAATTATTTTAAATAAAAATTGTCGAATAATTTTCATTGTCTCCTATGGCTCCATTATGAATAATCTGCAGAACTTATGCCAGCATAACGACAACAATTTTAGTTATCCAAAAAATACAATAAATTAAACAGGTTAAGCTTGTTGAACTAATAATATAC
>JAGHCC010000117.1 GCA_021160685.1 Desulfobulbaceae bacterium
AAAAATTTCTTTACATCTCAACATGCGAGGACAAGGGCAGATCAACTATTTATGAAAAAAAAATTATTCAACATGATTACGAAACAATCATAATGATAAGATTGATCAACCAACAACACTTGCCATTTTGAAAATAGGCAGATACATGGCAATGACCAGGCCGCCGATCAGGCCGCCGAGGAAAACCATCATAAAAGGTTCAATCATGGCCGTCAAATTTTCTACTGCCTGGTCAACCTCTTCATCATAAAAATCGGCAATCTTTTCCAACATGGTATCAAGAGCGCCGGTTGCTTCACCAACATTAATCATCTGAACAACCATACTTGGAAACACTCCCGTTTCTTCCAAAGGCTCGGCAATCGGCCGACCTTCCGAGATACTATCCGCCACCCGGAACACAGCCTCCTCAATCACCTTATTTCCGGCCGTTTTAGCGACAACGGTCAGGGAATCCAGGATCGGCACACCACTTTGCATCATGGTTCCCAGTGTTCTGCTAAATTTTGCCACGGCAATTTTGCGAATTAATGGCCCAAAAACCGGTGCCTTAAGCAGCAAAATATCAATTTGCTTTCTTCCTTTTTCAGTACTGTAAATCTTTTTAATGAGAACAATGATCAATCCGATGCCACCCGCAATGAAAATAAAATTACTTTTAAAAAACTCACTCATATTGACAACAATCTGAGTCAGCGCCGGAAGGCCTGAACCGAAATCGGCAAACATCTTTGAAAAAACAGGAATTACAAAAATCATTATCACCGTAGTAATCACAAAAGAAATACAGAGACAAATCACCGGATAAGTCATGGCCCCTTTGACCTTCTTTTTCAAAATCATACTTTTTTCCATGAACGTGGCAAGACGACCAAGAATAGTATCAAGTATGCCCCCCACCTCACCGGCATCAATCATGTTACAGAAAAGGTTATCAAAAACCTTGGGATGTTTTTTCATGGCATCGGCAAACGTGGTTCCCGTTTCAACATCCACCCTGATTTCAGTAAGGATCTTTTTAAATGTTACATTTTCCTGCTGATCCCCAAGAATCTGCAGACTCTGAACCAGGGGCAGTCCGGCGTCAATCATCGTTGAAAGCTGCCGGGTAAAAATCACAATATCCCTTCCGGTCACTTTTGGCTTGAAGATCTCAATGTTTGCAAAAATATCCTTGGGCGCTTCTTTCAGGGAATCTAACTTGACCCTGATTTTCTTCAGCTGCGCTTTGGCTGCGACCTCACTGATCGCGTCAAGTTTTCCTTTACGTTTTTCACCGTATGAGTTCACTCCTTTCCAGACATAAACAGGCATAATTAAATCCTTTTGCTCAAACTGACGGACTTTAAAAAAATCAAAAACCATTTTTGATGACTTCGTAAAAGTCGCAACAGTTTCTCTATTAACATCTACGTCAAGGCGTAGACGATGGTCAATACTTCAAATTCACATTCCAGCAACCTTATGCTGAATTCTACCGGCTTTGCCGGCCTGGGATAATGTATCTTTTCAGATAAGATAATTAAATTTTATAACAAGATTTTTTGAAACTCAACTGGAAGGTCAATATTTTTCATTTTTACTGTTTTTTTCTGCTACTATTCGTTTTTTCGTTCACTTTCTCATCTTTGATGAAAATTCTCATTGACAGGCTGCTTTTTTTCCTATAATTAAATGCTCTTTTAAGCTAATTCCCGCGTTTGGAATTTTGGAACGAGGTCATCCTTACTTCAACAGAGTGTATCGTCACCCCCTGGGAAAAATAAATACCTTAAAAAACAGGGTGTGCCCGGAGTCGGACTATGCTCTGTTCTTGTTCTGAAGGGGCGCTGAGCAGCGCACTAAAAATTACGAAACTCCAAATTAATTATCTTTTTCCGAATAGCATGACCAGGAGGGTTACTGTCATGGCAACAGTCACAGAGCTACACAACAGCGGTTTTTTTCAGCCTATTATTGACAAATGTGAAGGGTGCGAAAGAATCGTCGAAATAAACAATTCAAAATACTGTCAAAGTTATGCCATTCCTGAAGCCAAATGGAAGCTTGGCATCTGTAATTTCGCAACCCACGTCAAACCTGAAATTTCAACAAATCAGGTCAAAATCAATCCGCTTAAGGCGTCAAAACGAGCTGCTGCCGGAAAGAAATAATAGGTAAGGGTTCAGCAGTGCCTTAATATTTGCCCATTTGGGCCTGCTTGAATAACACCAGTATGCTCCACAGTCCCAGGTAAACGCTTACGGCTTTGTAATTTATCGAAATCAGTGGCCCTGGTGAACGGTTACAATAATAAATGTTCGATGTCGGCAACGTGGGAGATGGCAAAAAATATCTTTTCAAAAATCTTCCGCCAGAGGCATCAATCCTATTTTTCAAAAAAGAGTTCCATCAAAAAAATATTTAATGGAACTCTTTTTTATTAATTTTTTTAACGTAAAAGTGATGGATGATTTGAATTTTATAATTGTCTCGTCCGCCTCAAGAAAAGCAGCCTACAACAACGATTATCGCTAATCCGGTACTTTTCAGCAACTCACCACTCCAGTTTCTCTAAATAAGAAGCATATACCATACCAGATTGACTTATTTTTTTTTCAAAGGGAAATCAAAAAATTTTCATCATATAAAAGTTCCAAAAACCTTTCATAATTTTTCTGAAAATGTGAAGCAACCTCGCCTTTGGCCAGTAATGAGCCCGCAGCCCATTGCAAAAGTTCCCCCGAACGCTCATTAACAGCAAAAAAACCTCATCTATCACTTTTTTAGGTTTTTTTTCGTAGACGGGCAAATGTTTATTCAGGGCTATCAGGGCCTGCGGCAAAGTAGGTTCAGGCAGGAGCCGAAGCACTTTTGGCGTATCATAAATATCAACTGTCACAAGCAAGTCATCCAGAACCTGTTTATCCAGACTCTGAAACAACGTTTTCAAACGATCGAAATCACTGTTTTGATCATCCTCCAAGAATAAATGGATATAAGGAGCAAGCTCCTCCCTGGTCAACCTTTTTTACTTAAGGGCAGCGACTAACCATTCTATCTGCATCTCCGGACTGCGGGCAACAAAAGGCAGATATTTTTGATACCAACTTTTTTTGCGTCTTTCCTTGTCTTTTCCTTGCATAAAATTCATTTAGCAGATCCAACCGGCAAAAAAACGCCTATAACATATTCAAACTGTCGATAAGAAAAGGGTTTCACGATATACTGGCTTACCTGTGCCCTGAAGGCCTCCAGGATATGATACAATTGCGCTTCCGCGGTAACCATGATGAAAGGCAGATCTCCCGGTGATTTGCTCAAACGAACAGTTCGTAACACATCGAGTCCGGTTGTTCCCTGCATCGACCAGTCGGAAACAACGAGATCGATATCTTCCATGGTAAGAATATCCAAAGCCTGTCTACCGCTTGATGCCTCAATAACATTGGTCAAACTCATTCTGCTTAAATAACCGGCAATAATCCGCCGCATGACCTTTGAATCATCCACAACAAGTATTTTCTGTTTCATCCCAAGTCCATTTGCCAAATCTCCTTATAACCAATCACGGGCTGAAATGGCCTACGTATTCTTTCCCCCGCACTGTAATTGATCGGAGTCGGAGTTTACACCCTGATTCCAAGGATGTTTGCCTGACAGAATGCGCCGGTGAGCAGAGCGAAGCGGAAGGGAAGACTCCGAAATCAGTCTGTGAGCCTGCAGGTGTACGCGAACAGGCTCGAGGTACCCAGAAACGGGCATAAACTCCGCAGATGCGGTGCTCTGTGATCAATGACATCTCCTTTCCATGCGGCGTGCTTCATATTTTTATCATTATAACTTATTGAAATTATTAAGAGCAATAATTTATTTTTTACGTTAATAAAAGATAACTATTCAGTATAAATGGCGCCGTTATAGTCGAGACTGCCTACCTCCAACCTCTTAAAATGACTAAAACACATCAAGGGAAAACGACATGCCAAAAATAAAAACAGACCAAACCGGCAACACCCTAGTTATTTTAATTTTTTTAGTCCTGATCGTCTCCGCAGGCCTATTATATTTTTTTTGGAATCAACAGACGCAAAAAAAAGAAGTCATCGACATCAAAAAATCGGGTTGGGATGAACAGATTGCGCCTCCTGAAAAAAAATATCCGCTGCACCAATATTCGGAGGAGAGAGAGGAGTCAGAGGAGAGTGAAGAAAATGAGGGAAAAGTTGAGATACCTGTTTCTGAAACAACATACAAACAGGCGCCGGTCAACATCGAGCCTGCCGATCCCTGCCGCAGCACGGAACAACAACTCGACAATTTTTTCAATCATCTTGATGGACAAGCCTATTTTCAAGCTTACAAAATTTCCGGAGGCTCTAAAAAGTTTTTTCGGGAAATCTCTCTACAAATGTCGGAAAACCCACCCAGTGTTACCAGGGAAACCGATAATCTCTTTACAATTCTTAAAAATACCGCTCACTTTTACAGAGTCCTGGGCGGAGAAAACATTAAAATCATAAAAAATATCCTGACAAACGAAGATGAGATCATTGAAACAACCATGGCCCATTTTTACCAATGGTCTGAACTGGATACAAAATGCAAAAACCCTGATCAACCACGACTTCCCGTGGAAAGCCTTTACAATTATGCCGGTTTTTTTCTCAATACCCTGGGAGGTCAATCCTATCTATTCAGACGAAAAATTAAAATCAGAATGCTGACCCGATACTACTGCATTCTTATCCTTGATAGAGCAAATGAGCAAAATACAAACCAATTCGGCATCGACATCAGATATCCGATCAACTCTTTGCTTGATGAGATGGAAGTCAGTCAGGGATTAAAAAACAGGGACAAATATGTGGACAGGCTGGATGAGTTGGCAAGGAAATACGACAAACTTTACTAACCCGCATATTATAAGGTTCAAAGTTCAGGGTTCAGGGTTGCTGGTACCCTCTAAACTCTGAACCTTGAACCTTGAACCTTGAACGAGGTCTAAATAAAGGCTTCACGCAAAAATGCCGGGCCCGATAAAAAACAGCGGAACCGGCATTTTTATTCAACGAAAATCTCCTGATAACCAAAAAGATTACCCCTTATTCACGATTCCCCATAAAGTGCAGCAAGCTCAAAAACAGATTAATAAAATCAAGATACAGAGCAAGGGCGCCCATGATGGCTCCCTTGCGGATCGCTGCTTCACCACTACGCATAATTCCTGATGCGCCGATCTGGGTGATCTTCTGGACATCATAAGCGGTAAGACCGGTAAAAACGAGTACGCCGATGCCTGAAATAACCCAGGACATCATGGAACTCTGCATGAAAATATTCACAACCGAGGCCAAAATCATGCCGATCAATCCCATGAACATAAAAGACCCCATGGTGCTGAGGTCTTTTTTGGTTACCAGACCATAAATGGCCATGGCGCCGAACATGCCGGCCGTAATAAAAAAGGTCGATGCCACGGATGTCGCCGTATAGATCAGCAAAATCACCGATAAAGTTATCCCGTTTAAAGCGGCGTAAACAAAAAAGAGAGCCGTGGCAGCCTGGGGTGAAAGGCGCTCAATTCTGGAGGAGAGATAAAAAACCAACCCTAATTCACCAAGAATAATACCCCAACGCATCACCGGGTTTACCACAAAAACCTGAATGGCGGCCTGGGAATTAGCCACAAAAAAAGCAGTCAGACCGGTGAGGGCCAGCCCCAGGGCCATCCATTTAAAAACCATAGCCAGAAACAGGGTCGAAGCCTGGGATTGGGCCTGGCTTGATGAGACAACATTATTATTATACATCAATAATTTCCTCCTGAAAAAAATCAATAATTTCTTAAAAACCTCTTTGCGAAGCCGAACTACCCGTATTGTAATCATTTCTTTTTCTTATACAACCGCAACCAATCATGGCAAACGTCTCTCCACAGCACTGTAATTGATCAATTACCCACAACCTACTCGCCGGCCATCATCAGGGCAATAGGCCGGGTGGCCTCCAGCTGTTCAAAGGCGATTTTGATTGCCGCAGTCAAAGGGACGGACAGAAGCATGCCGGGAATCCCCCACATCCATCCCCAGAAAAGCAGGGCAAACAGCACTGTCAGTGGACTCAAATTCAGCCCCTTACCCATTATTTTTGGTTCAACAAAACTACCCACCACGACTTGAATAGCAAGCAGTACCGCACAGACTCCAAGGGTTTTTGACAGGGAACCGAATTGAAACAGAGTGATGAGTACCGGTGGCACGACCGCAATCATAGAACCGATGTTCGGTATAAAATTCAAGAGAAAGGCCAGCATTCCCCAGAGTACGGCAAATGGAACGTCAAACAGGAAAAGGGCTATGAAAACCAGAACACCGGTAAAAAAACTAATCAGCGTCTTGAGGCCCAGATAATCCTGAACAGCCTTATTGATGCGGCTCAAGGCCGCAAGAATCGAAACGGAAGATTCCTCTCCAAAGGCGCGGGAAACTCGTTTGTTAAAGCCGTCCTGTTCAGCCAGCATAAAAATCATAAACAGGGCCACCCAGATCGCATTCCCCAGAAAGGAAAAAAATTCCCCGCCCAAACGCTGAACAAAGGAGCCCATTGATTTAAAATCCGACCCCTCGAGGTTCGAAAGGAAACCAGCATAACTTTCCCGGACCTGGGCCGGAGTAATATCAAACCGGGACAGCACAATGTTGACATAGCCCCAGAATTTCTCCTCAAAAATGGGGAACTGCCCATGAAATTCTCTAATATTTGCGGCCAAAACCCTGCCAAAGAGATAAACAACAACAAAAACAAACAACACCACCACAAATATTCGTAAAAACCTGGGAACCCGAAAGCGCCGCAGCAGATCAAGGGGGATACCCAAAGCATAGCAAAGGAGAAGAGAAATACTGAAAGGGATAAACAGCAAGGCAAGTTTTTTTAAAATAATAATCAGCAACAGCAGGAAAATGACCCAGATGGTAATTTTGAAAATTCTTTCATCCTGCACTCTTTTTTTTTCTTTTATCATAATGATCGTCTGTGGTGAAGGCTCATGGCGAAAAAATGATACTGATCCATAGGGATTCGGCCATCATACTTCAAAGAAATACATGTAAATTCAGCAAATTACAAATCAGTGAAACATCAAAGTTTAACAACATCTCCAGGTTCCGGCAGAAAAGCATCCAGGCCGGAAACCGTGTTGATCATGGCCTGTATTTGATCGGTCTCCTCCATCCTGACCTGACGATTCAGATGAACCAGAGCCAGCCGGCGCACATGAGCCCTGCGGCAAAAATCAAGACAGCCACCCACACTGCCGTGGCCGGGCACCTCATCCGACAGCTTGAAGGCCTCATGGATAACAAGGTTACAACCGTGCGCCAGTTCCAGGGTTGCCGCCGTAGGCCGGCCGTCTCCACTGTAGAACAAACTTTTTTCACCCTCATCAAGTCTCAGGGCCAGACAGGGTTGGGAATGAAAAGTTTCGGCAGTTCTCAGTTCGAGGTCCGAAACCACTAAATATTCACCGGAATTCATATACATAAATTCAAGATCAAATTGTATTTTTTTGCCAAAATTCGGGTAGGCCAGATCCATGACCGCCTGAATTTTTTTTTCAACGGAAGGTTGGCCGATAATCTTTAAAGGTTTCATTCTGCCCATCTCCCAAAACCTGAGCAGCAGAAGCGGAACGCCAAAAAAATGGTCTCCATGAAAATGAGAAATCCACAAAACATCCAGTTCGTCCGGATCAGTGCAGAACCGAAAGTACTCATGGGGAGCTGTAAAACCACAGTCAAGAAGAAAACTCCGGCCAATATCAGTTTTCAGCAATATCGATGTGTTTGGATACCTGCAGTCACAGGCCTCACCAACCCCGAGAAATGTTATTTCCATTCAACCACCTCACACTGT
>JAGHCC010000008.1 GCA_021160685.1 Desulfobulbaceae bacterium
GTGGGGGGAGAGGGCGTCATTAACCAAATTGTAAAATTTTCCGGGGTGAGGGACGTCGGGCTGACAGGGAGCCGGAATTCACCCAGGTGGACATGGAGCTTTCTTTTGTAGATGAAGAAGATATTTACGCCATTGCCGAAGGATTGATGAAGGCGCTGTTCAAAGCCACCCTGGATATTGATCTTGAAACACCTTTTCCCCGTATGGCCTACGATGAGGCCATGGAGCGTTTTGGCTGTGACAAGCCGGATATCCGTTTCGGCCTGGAACTGATCAGCCTCACTGAGATCGTCAGGAATTGCAGCTTCAAGGTTTTTCGTACCGTGGTAGAAAAAGGCGGCCTGGTGAAGAGTATTAATGCTAAAGGATGTGCTACATTTTCCCGAAAAAACCTGGATGATCTCACCGAATTTGTTGCTCCGTTCGGTGCCAAAGGTCTGGCCTGGGTTAAGGTTAAAGCGGAAGGCGAATGGCAGTCGCCCATTGCCAAGTTTTTCACCGAGGAAGAACGCGCCGACATGAGTGCGGCCCTGGGAGCCGAGGAAGGGGATCTCCTCTTTTTTGTGGCGGATCAGCCCGCCATTGTCCATCAGTCTCTGGCTGAACTGCGCCTGGAACTGGCCCGGCGGTTGAATATGGTGGAGTCCGACACCTTTCAATTTCTCTGGATTACGGAATTTCCCCTGGTGGAATACGATCATGAGCGGAAACGTCATACCGCCGTCCATCATCCCTTTACCGCACCTTATGAAGAAGACGTGCATCTGCTGGACTCGGAACCGGGCAAGGTACGCAGTCGGGCCTATGACCTGGTGCTAAACGGCAATGAGATTGGCGGCGGCAGTCTGCGTATTCACCAGAAAGATCTCCAGAACAAGGTCTTTACCGCTTTGGGGATCAGCGACGAGGAGGCAGCCGACAAGTTTGACTTTCTGCTCCGAGCCCTGGAGCATGGCGCGCCGCCCCACGCCGGCATTGCCTTTGGCCTGGACCGCTTGATGATGATTCTGACCGGTCGGGAGTCCATCCGTGACGTGATCGCCTTTCCGAAAACCCAGAAGGCCGCCTGCCTGCTCACTGAAGCACCGGCATCGGTCAACCGCAAACAGCTCACCGAGCTGTATTTGCGGCCGGATTGGGAAGAAAGCTGAGCGGTGGAGTACTGACAGACAACCTCCCCCTTTATTAAAGGGGGATTGAGGGGGATTTATTTATTAGGTTGCCACCACTGCCCGCTTCTCTTCCAGAATATCGTTAACGATTTCAACAATCTGGGGTTCCGGGTCATGACGGAGAGGTTCCAGGGCATCCAGGGCCTCTCTTGTTGCAATGATGCCGAGCAGGGTGACGGCTTCCCCCCGGATGTAGGCTTCTTCCGTAAGCAGGGGCAGAAGTCCCGGCACGGCCAGGGCCACCTCGTCCGGCCTGATGGCGGCCAGTTCTTCAAAGAGAAGCACCATGCCCATCCGAACCACGAACCGCTCATCACGCAACAGATCTCCGGTGAACCGGTAGTAACCGGGATCCTGTTTAAACATGGCGACGATATTTTCAACATGGCCCAGTTCGATGAACTCGCCAATGGTTCTGATCAGCTCTTTATCACTGATTTCAGTCATCTCTTTCTCCCGAATTTTCTCCCGATTAATGTGACATAAATGGGTGTCATCTACATGCTCCTGGCCTCGGCTTCTTTTGCCACGATGTCCGCTTTGGTCAAATTGGTGGGGACAGCGATTCCCATTCAGGAACTGATCTTTCTGCGCTGCATTCTGGCCCTGCCTTTTTTTTGCTGCTACCTTCTCTACCAGAATAAGCCATTGGTTGTCAAAGCGAGAAAAACAGTGGCTGTTCGCTCTCTGTTCGGCTTTTCCGCCATGATCGGCTTTTACTATGCCTTGACCCACATGGGACTGGCGGACTGTATTTTTCTTGGTCGTATTCAGCCCCTTTTTATTGCCCTGCTTGCCCCTTTTGTTCTTGGAGAAAAAACGCCACGCAGTGCCTGGCTGGCAATCACGACCGGCTTAATCGGCGTGGCCCTGATCATGAAGCCGTCCCTTGTTGACTGGCCCATTGCCGCCTGGGTGGCCCTGGGAGCAGCCCTGGCCGGAGCCTGCGCCCATCTTATGGTGCGGCGGCTGAACCGAACGGATACTCCAGGCGCTATAGTCCTGAACTTTCTTTTTCTCACCGCTTTGGCCAGCGGCGGCTGTGCTCTGTTTTTCTGGGTTCCTCCTTCATTTCGCCAATGGCTAGCTATCTGCGGTATTGCTCTGTTTGCCAGCCTGGGCCAGAGCCTGATGACCATGGCCTACCGGCTGGATCGAGCTCCGGCCGTGGCGGCTGCCAGTTATTCATCCATTATTCTTTCACTTTTTTACGGGTATTTTTTCTGGGGAGAAAGTCCCCGTGGACTTGTCTGGATCGGCGGCGTTTTGATCGTCTGCGGCGGGGCGCTATTGGTCAAATCACGGATCAAGGTCTCGGAGCCGGCTCGGATGTAATCTCTCAATAAGTGGTAGTTTACCGACAACCTCCCCCTTTATCAAAGGGGGATTGAGGGGGATTGAGGGGGATTTGTTTATAGCTTGCCACCCAATGTCATTAACTTAAGCTATCCTTTAAAGTCCTCGCCCCTTTGGGGAGAGGATTTAGGTGAGGGGAAAAATAAATTGATGGCTTAAGTTAATGACATTGGGTTGCAACCACCTATTGAGGTTACGCCCGGATTCGACAATGGCTTTTTTGTTGCGATTTTTTCCGCCCGACGTTACTGTTTTTTTATGACGAAAAAACAATTTGATCCATTCAGTGATCGGGAATCCCGGGACATCCGCAACGGTTTATCCA
>JAGHCC010000379.1 GCA_021160685.1 Desulfobulbaceae bacterium
AACAAATAGGCATCAGACTGGGCGTTATCACCAATCATAATAAATTTGATCATGGTGAATTCAAAGCCCTGCGCAAAAAGGCAAAAAAAGAGGAGATATGCCTTTTGCCGGGGGTGGAACTGTCGGTCAATGACGGCTCAAACGGCGTACACACTTTGATTGTTTTCAGCGAGCAATGGCTTGAAAATGGTCAGGACTATATCAGCCCGTTTATCACCGCCATGTTTCCCGGGAAAGCGGAAAGCGAATATCAGAATGAAAATGGCCGGAGTGATAAAAACATTCTTCAGGTGGTGGAGGAACTGGATAAAACCGCGCGGGATTATTTTTTAATCTTTGCTCACGTGGAACAGAAAAACGGTCTATGGAAAGAGCTGGGCGGCGGGAAATTAGGTGATTTTGCCGGTAACCGATATGAGGCGGTACGAAAAAGAACCCTAGGCTTTCAAAAGGTGCGCACCCGTGATGATCAAATGAATGTGAAAACCTTGCTTAATGGATGGTATCCCGCCGAGGTGGAAGGTTCCGACTGTAAGAGTATTGAGACTATTGGCCGGAGAGAAAAAACGTTTATCAAACTGGGAGACTTTTCCTTTGACGCGGTCAAGTTTTCCCTGATCGACCACGAAAATCGTTTGAATACGGAGTCAAAGAGTTACACGCACTCCCATATCAAAAGCATCCATTTTGAAGGCGGTACCTTGTCTGGCCGGACGCTGCGCTTTTCGCCCGAACTCAATACCCTTATCGGCATTCGCGGCAGCGGCAAATCCTCGGTTCTGGAGGTGCTGCGCTACGTGCTGGGCATTCCCTTTGGCTCCAAAGCTGGTGACACCGACTATAAACAGAAACTGGTCAGATTCACCATGGATAGCGGCGGCAAGGTGGAAATTGACGCTGTGGATCGCTATGGTCAGCCCTATGTCATCCGCCGGATCTGGGGGGAGAGCGCTTCGCAGGTGCTTGTTGACGGTCAACTGCAACCGGGAGTTTCCATCCGTGAAACGGTTCTGCAAAAACCCATATACTTTGGCCAGAAAGATCTCTCCACCACAGGGGAAGGTTTTGAAAAGGATCTGGTGGACAAGCTCATCGGTTCAAAGCTGGACAATATAAGACGAGATATTGACGCACAGAAGGTCAGGGTCGGCGAGGCTGTAGATCGTCTGCTGAAAATAGCGACCGTTGATGAACAGATCAAAGAGCAGGAAGAGGCCAGGCAGGACACTGAACACCACCTGAAATTCTACGCCAAACACAGGCTTGAAGATAAGCTCCAGAAGCGACTGGATTTTGATGCGGACGTTCGGATGATGAAAAAGGGTGTTGAGCTTGCTGATCTCTTTGCCTCTGATTTGCGGGAGCTTCTGGCCGGACATGAAGACGACGTTCGCAGTCTCGTCGGTTATGAATCAAAACACAACAAGGATCTGTTTGACGAATTTTATAATGATTACAAGGCAGTCATCGGGGTAATCGATCAGGTAAAAGCCGGTATCAACAACCTTGACGCCAGTCAAAAAGGACTGCGGGAAAAACAGTCGAAACTTGCCGAAATACGCAAGAGTATGGTGGAGGAGTTTGCCGAGATAGAGCGAAAGCTGGCGAACGAACTGAAAGGGGAAAATACCCAAAACGTCAGTTCTGAAGAATTTTTACGCTTGAAAAAGAGACTGGTGCTGACAACTCAATTATTGAAAGAACTGAATAAACAAAAAGCCAATAAAAAATCTGTTGAAGATGCCCTGCGGATCGAACTGCAAAAATTAAGCGATCTTTGGCACAAAGAATTTACTTTAATCAAAGCTGAGCTTGACAAGGTTAAAAGCAGCAGCACGACCCTTGTTATCGAGTCCGGCTACAGAGAGGATAAAAAGGCGTTTTTGGGGTTCATGAAGGAGATGTTCAGAGGAAGCGGTATTCGGGAGACAACGTATCAGGGTATTGTGGATCAGTACCGGGATTTCATGGGAACTTACACTGATTTTGAAAATGCCAGGCGGCTTTTTGGCAGCAATCCACAAGTTCTGACCGATCTGTTTATGAAAAACCTGAAAACGCTTCTCATTTACCAGACCCCCAACCGGTTTACCATAAAATATCGGGGTAAGGAGTTGCAGCATCACTCCCTTGGCCAACGGGCGTCGGCACTGATTCTTTTTGTCCTGAGTCAGCAGGAGAATGATCTTATTATTATCGATCAACCGGAAGATGATCTGGACAATCAGACCATCTATGAAGACGTGATCAAGCTCATTCGGCAGATGAAGCCGAATGTCCAGTTTATTTTCGCGACTCACAATCCCAATATCCCTGTACTCGGTGACGCTGAGCAGGTGCACGCCTGTTCTTTTACAGATGACAAGGTTTTGGTGCAAAGTGGGAGCGTTGATAAGTCAGAGACCCAAAAAACAATCGTAAATATCATGGAAGGTGGTCGTGAGGCATTCAATCGCCGTAAGGAGATATATCAGATATGGAAACCGTAGAACTTATGACCATTCTCGCCCAGGGCGAGGACAGCTATAATCAATTCAAAAGAGACGTGCCTAATGTTAATGCACTGGCGGCGGAGATGGTGGCATTTTCCAATGGACAGGGTGGAAAGATCATCATCGGTGTGGATGATGACGGGCAGATATTTGGCTTGGATACGGAGGACATTAAACAACTCAAGAAGGATGTCTCCAACGCTGCCAGCCAGATTGTCCGCCCGATTATCAATCCAACGACTCAAACCATGACGATTGACGACAAATTTGTGGTTGTTATTGATATTGTGCCGGGCATTAACAAACCCTATCAGGACAAAAACGGCGTTTTCTGGGTCAAAAGCGGAGCGGACAAGCGCAAAGCGACGGCACGGGAAGAGATACAGCGGTTGTTTCAGATGTCTAATCTCTTGCATGCCGATGAAGTTCCGGCCAACGGGCTGGGCCTTGCGGATCTGGATCAAGAGTATTTTGACGCGTTTTTCAAAAAACGCTACGGTGAATCTCGGGAAGATCAGGATATCTCACTTGGCCAGACCATCACCAATCTTAATCTTGGGGACGGTAATGTATTGAATTTGGCTGGTGCCTTATTGTTCGCAAAAAATCCATCAACACGGTTACCCGCATTTATTGTCAAAGCAGGCAGCTTTCCCGGTACGGATATTTCAGGTATTGATTATAGTGACAGTAAAGATATCACAGGGAAGCTTGGTGATGTGTTTCAACAAACCATTAGTTTTATTCTAGGGAATATTAGGCATGTTCAAGGAGAACAAGGCGTAAACAGTCTTGGTGAACCTGAAATTGCCCGTATTACACTGGAAGAGCTCGTTGCCAACGCACTGATCCATCGGGACTATTTTATCTCTGCGCCAATCCGCGTTTTCGTACTTTCCGATCGCGTGGAAATTATCAGCCCGGGACATCTTCCCAACAATTTGACTATTGAAAACATAAAGGCGGGCAACTCAAACACCAGAAACCCCGTACTGGCATCCTTTGCCAATCAAATACTCCCTTATAGGGGATATGGCGCCGGCATCCTGCGAGCACTGAAGTATCATCCGGACATTGAGTTTGTCGATGATCATGACGGGAATCTGTTTATTTGCAGAATCATGCGTACAAGCACGGCTGAATCATGAAAAAGCACATTGAAGCCCGCCTGGAAGACGCCATTGTCAGCCACCTGACCAGTCAGGGCGGTTTTGTGTTGGTGGATTACCGTGAGGGCGAAGCCAAGGGGCGTTACGATACGGAAAAGGCGCTTGACCCAAAGCTGGTTCTGGACTTTATCCGGCAGACGCAAGCAAAAGTCTGGAAGAGTCTGGAGGCGATTCACGGAGCGGCAACTGACAAAGTGGTGATTGATCATCTTGATAAGGAGTTGAACACAAAGGGCGTATTGAAGGTTCTGCGCCAGGGCTTCAAATGTTATGGCAAGAAACTGCGGGTGGCGGTCTTTGCCCCCGGCAACCGGATGAACCCGGATACCCTGGCACTTTACGATAAAAATATTTTAAGCGTGACCCGGCAGCTTTATTACGGCAGCGAGCATTCCAAATCGCTGGATATCGTTCTTTTTCTCAATGGTCTGCCGATTGTTACGGTTGAGCTGAAAAATCCGCTTTCCGGTCAAAACGTAGAGCACGCCAAGAAACAGTACAAACGAGACCGTGATCCGCGAGAGTTGATCTTTCAGTTCAAAAAACGCACCCTGGTTCACTTTGCGGTTGATCAGGATATGGTTTTTATGACCACCCGGCTGAGCGGTGACAAGACCTGGTTTCTGCCCTTTAATCTCGGTAACGACGGTCATGCCGGCAACCCGCCCGCCGCTGACGGCGGGTATCGGACAGCCTATCTCTGGCGTGAAGTGTGGCAGCGCGACAGTCTGCTGGATATTCTGGGGCGCTTTATGCATTTGCAGGTCTCTGAAAAGCGGATCATGACGGATAAGGGAATCAAACGGATCACCAGAGAGACGATGATCTTTCCCCGTTATCATCAGCTTGACAGCGTACGTAAACTGGTAGCCCATGCCCGGGCCTCGGGACCGGGCCATAACTATCTGGTGCAGCATTCCGCCGGATCGGGAAAATCAAATTCCATCGCCTGGCTGGCCCACCGTCTTTCGTCATTGCATAACGAGAATGATCAAAAGGTTTTTAATTCGGTAATTGTGGTAACCGATCGCCGGATTCTCGACCAGCAGCTGCAAAACACTATCTACCAGTTTGACCACAAACAGGG
>JAGHCC010000293.1 GCA_021160685.1 Desulfobulbaceae bacterium
AAAGAGTCGGAAAGCCGGGAGGAGTCTAGAGCAGAAACTCTGCGTGGTGAGCTGTCGGAACTTAGAAACACAGTGAAGGAGATGCGCCAAGAAGGCTTACAAGTGAAACAGTTACTTGTTGAAAGAGACAGTCAAAGGGCAGCTTTGGCTGCCGAACGTGATAAAACCCACAAAATTGAACAGGAACTGGGTGCGGCTTCTGCAAAGATTGATGAGCTTAATGCCTCCTCGCATCACTGGTGGACAGAGGCCGATAAGCTTACCTGTGAATTGCACGATGTTTATCATTGCAAATCATGGAAACTTACCCTGCCTCTACGCAAGTTAAAGCGATTACTCAAGTTGATGATTTACATTCCCAAATGGATCTTTAAACTACCGAAACGTTCAATATACTGGCTGTTACGCAAGCAAGTAGAATATATTCGAAGGCATCCGGGATTTAAAGGAAAAATAGTATATTTTTTATATAAACATCCCGGCTTGGATGCGCGACTTCGGCGGATGGCCCGACAAGCCGGTATTGGCCCCGCATTAACAACCGAAGTTATTCACAATAATTTTGAATCGAAACATGACGATGAATCTGCTGATTTATCGAACATGACACCCCAGGCACGGCGCATATATCGTGACTTGAAAGCGGCAATCGATCAAAAAAACAGCAGGAGGTAAGCTGATGCGCATCGTTATCGATATGCAGGGTGCGCAGACCGAAAGCCGGTATCGCGGTATCGGGCGGTATTCCATGTCTTTGGCGCAGGCAATCGTGCGTAACCAGGGAGAGCATGAAATTATTCTTGCCTTAAGCGGCCTTTTTCCTGAGACTATTGAGCCGATACGTGCAGCATTTGACGGACTGCTACCGCAGGAGAATATTCGTGTCTGGCAAGCCCCCGGCCCAGTTCGAGAATGTGAACCGGGCAACGAACAGCGGCGGCAGACAGCGGAACTGATTCGTGAAGCTTTTCTGGTCAGCCTCCAGCCGGATATAATCCATGTCATGAGCCTGTTTGAGGGGTTTGTGGACGATGCGGTTACCAGTATCGGCCGGTTTGACCGGGATATACCGGTAAGCTGCACGATGTATGATTTAATTCCCCTGATATACCCCGAGAAATATTTTACTCCCAATCCTTTTTATGCGGAACATTACCAGCGAAAAATCGAAGATATACGGCACGCCTTTCTGCTTCTGGCAATTTCTGAATCAGCTCGGGACGAAGCGTTGGATCACCTTTCCTGTTCTGAGCATGCGGTTGTCAATACCTACGAGGCAGTCGACGAGCGTTTTTGCCCACAGCAAATATCCGAAGTGGAGAAGAACGCAATTCTGGATCGATTCGGTATTGCCGGTTCCTTTCTGCTTTATACTGGCGGCTCCGATATTCGCAAAAATCTTCCCCGACTTATTCATGCTTATGCCAGGATGCCTAGATCGCTCCGCATCAGCCATCAACTTGTGCTCTCCGGTAGAATGCCGGCGGGGGATATGGCCCAATTGAAGGATGTTGTCCGATCAAGCCGGCTGGAAAAGGATCGGGTAATCTTCACTAGTTATATCAGTGATGATGGTCTGGTACAGCTTTATAATTTGTGCACTCTTTATGTGTTTCCTTCCCTCCACGAAGGCTTCGGTCTTCCCGTCCTCGAGGCGATGGCTTGTGGCACGGCGGTTATCGGTGCGAATACCAGTAGTGTGCCCGAGGTCATCGGCCGGCAGGATTCTCTGTTTGATCCTTATGACGAAGTATCAATTAGCGGAAAAATGGCAGAGGTGCTTGGAAATTCCGCATTTAGAAGCGAGCTGGAAGCGCACGGCTTGGAACAGGCACGGCGTTTTTCATGGGATGAGACAGCAAGGAAGACAATTGCAGCATGGGAGAATTTACATTATAAAAGCAATAGAAAATCCTGTCCAAGGCCATCATCTATTACGAACCGTCTAATTACAGCATTAGCTAAACAACTTCCAACTGCAAGCTTGGTCGGGCTGCCTGCGATTGCCGCTTGTGTCGCACAAAACCAGCATGCGGGTATCAAGCGTCAACTGCTGGTGGATGTCTCCGAGCTGGCCCAACGTGATGCTGCCACTGGCGTACAGAGGGTAGTTAGAAGTTATTTGAAGGCCCTGTTGCAATCCCCTCCTGATGGTTTTATTGTCGAGCCGGTCTATGCCTCCCTGGATCAGGGTTACCGTTATGCACGATGTTTTACCCAACATTTCCTGGGCCGGGATTCAGGGTCGCAGAATGATGACCCGGTGCAATGGCAACGGGGCGATATTTTTTTCGGCCTTGATATGCAGCACCATGTCCAACTGGCGCACCGGAAGTTTTATCAGCAGCTCCGGGCCGAAGGTGCTATCGTCAAATTTTTGATTCACGATTTGCTGCCAATTCAACTTGCAAATTTCTTTTATTCACCGGATGCCGGTGAACTGCATGAACAGTGGTTGACGATGATAGCCGGTTGTGATGGTGCAGTCTGTGTATCCAAGGCAACGGCCGATGCTTTTGGCGATTGGCTTGGCCAAAACAACGTTCGCCGTTCGCCGAATTTTCAGCTTGATTGGGTGCATATCGGTGGCGATCTCGAAAACTCGCAGCCATCATGTGGAATGCCGGAGAATGCCGGACAGGCCCTGGATAGCATGAACAGCCGCCCCACTTTTCTGAGTGTGGCCACGCTTGAGCCACGGAAAGGCCAGCAGCAGATTATCGATGCCGTAGAATTGTTGTGGGAAGAAGGAGCTGATGTTAATCTCGTTTTTGTCGGGCAACAGGGTTGGAAAGTAGAATCACTCGTGGAACGGCTCAGCCAACATCCGGAAAAAGATCAGAGGCTTTTCTGGTTGCGGGGTATCAGTGATGAATATCTTGAAAAGATTTATGCCGTCTGCACTTGTCTGGTAGCTGCGAGCATCAACGAGGGGTTTGGTTTGCCCCTGGTTGAGGCGGCACGACACAACATTCCCATTATTGCGCGCGATATTCCTGTGTTTCACGAAGTGGCAGGAGCGTGTGCGCATTACTTCTCAGGAGAATCAGCACATGATCTGTCTGCAGCGCTCAAGGAATGGCTGGTTTTGTACCGGGATGAACGGCATCCAAAATCAGATTTGCTGAGATGGTCAACCTGGGAGGAAAGTGCTGAAAAGTTGAAGGAGGCCCTGGTAAGTAAAAACTACTCTCGCAGGCAACTTATGGTTGATATCTCCGAATTGGTACAGCGCGATGTTGGAAGCGGTATTCAGAGGGTTGTCCGTAGTGTCTTGAAAGAGTGGTTAAGTAATCCTCCATCGGGATATCGGGTTGAACCGGTGTATGCCACTGTTGATCAGGGGTATAGGTATGCCCGCCGTTTTACTCAGAGGTTTATGGGCTGCCCGGATGATATACTGCAAGATGAACCCATCGAATACGCTTCAGGTGATGTTTTTTTCGGGTTAGATTTTCAACCGCAAGTGGTGGCGGCGCAGCGGCCGTATTATCAGGCCTTGCGCAGGCAGGGTGTTAGGGTTGAGTTCTTGGTACACGACCTGTTATGCATTCAAATGTCTCAGTATTTTGTTCCAGGTAGTGCCGAAGGCTTTACTCATTGGCTTGAGGTGGTCGCCGAAAACGATGGTGTGGTCTGCGTATCGAGGGGAACAGCTGATGATATGGCGGCCTGGATCAAAGAAAATAGCCCTCCACGTCAACGTCCCTTCAATATTAATTGGTCGCATAATGGTGTTGATGTTGACAATTCACTATCTTCCAAAGGGCTCCCGCCCGAAGCGGATGGTGTTCTCAATCACCTCCGTAGTCGGCTCACCTTTTTGATGGTCGGCACCATCGAGCCGCGCAAAGCTCACGCCCTGGTTTTGTCTGCCTTTGAACAACTATGGCAAGTAGGGGAGGATGTCAATCTGGTCATTGTCGGAAAGGAAGGGTGGATGGTAGAAAAACTTGTCGACCGTATCCGCTCGCATCCTGAATTAAACAAACGCCTCTGCTGGCTCGAAGGCATTAGCGA
>JAGHCC010000149.1 GCA_021160685.1 Desulfobulbaceae bacterium
AGATTCAACCTTGGGAAACATGGTGATCCCCAAGCGGCCGCTTTTGACATAGGAAACAGTGACCATCAAAATGACGATGCCTACGGTGACACTGACGTACCTGAATTTGAGAGAAAGTTGTAATGAAGGGGTGTAAACGGTTTTGACAAAGGACGTAAATCCCCGGGAAAAACGTTGTTGGAAGCGGGTGATCAGGAGCATGATCCTGTTTTTCGTCTCTTTCTGGTGGCCAAGATGGGCGGGAAGGACAAAGAGGGCTTCGATGAGTGAAATAAAAAAGACCGAAGCCACCACCACCGGAATATTTCGAAAAATTTTGCCCATGACACCCGGGACAAAATAGAGGGGCAGAAAGGTGATAATATTGGTGATAACGGAAAAGGTCACCGGCATGACCACTTCCCTTGCCCCCCTGATTGCCGCTTCAAGGGCGCTGAATCCCTTTTGTTTATAACTGTAGACGTTTTCGCCGATGACAATGGTGTCATCCACGACAATGCCCAGAGAAATGATAAAGGCAAAAAGAGAAACCATGTTGATGCTGACGTCAAAATAGGGAATAACAAGCAGAGACCCCAGAAATGAGATCGGAATTCCCATGGTGACCCAGAAAGCCAGTCTGGTCTCAAGAAAGAGTCCCAGCAGGCAAAAGACAAGAATAAGCCCTATGTAACCGTTTTTAAGCAGCAGGGTGATGCGCTGTTTAAAATGTTCGGACCGGTCATTGGCCGTAGCGACAGATACCCCGTCCGGCAGAATTCCCCTTAGTTTCTCCACATGTTTCATCACAGCATCGGCCACGGAAATCGGCGTCTGTTTGCCGATGCGGAAGACCTCGATACCCAGGGCGGGCTGACCATTGTAAATCAGAAACTGGTCGGTTTCTTCAAAATCATCCCTGATTTCAGCCAGTTCACCCAGGGTGAGCATGGTGCCGCTTGAACCGGTCACAATGGGGATACGGGAAAATTCATTTTTAAAATCCTTGCGCTCATTCATCCTGACCAGGATTTCACCGCCTTTGGTCTTGATGCTGCCGCCGGGAAGGTCCTGGGACGCGTTCCTGATTTTTAAAGCAATGTCAGCCAGTGTCAGATTATAGGCGCGCAGGGTGTCCTGGGGTATTTCAATACTCATTTCCAGGGGGCGTTCACCAAGAAGTTCCACCTGGGTGATTTCTTTATCCTGGAGAAGCCGGTCCCTGATCATTTCCGTAAGTTCCCGCAGGACAACTCTTTCCTGGTCACCATGGATAATCAGGGTGATCACCTGTTTCTTGCGGGAGCGGATGGAGACAATGGGCTCTTCCGCCTCCTCGGGGAATGATGTAATCCGGTCAAGCTCGTTTTTGATGTCCATGGACAGCTGCTGAAGATCCGCGTCAATGATGGCTTCAACAACGACTTTGCCCATTCCCTCATTAGCGGTGGAGTTGATTTCCTCGATCCCGTCCAGGCCCTGGATAGCCGATTCAATAGGCAGGACGACGCCTTCATCGATTTCCTCGGGACTTGCGCCGGGATAGATTACGGTGACATCGACAATGTCGTAGTCAAACTCGGGAAAGACCTCCTGTTTGATCTGGCTGCCCCATAAAAGTCCGCCGCCAAGGAGAAAAATCATGAAAAAATTGGCGGCAACGGGATTGCCGGCCATCCAGGCTATGGGACCTTTTTTGATCATCCCGGCCATTATTGATTATCCTTGGCAGCTTTATTATCTCCAGCCGGCTGTTTTTCGTCGATCTTCAAAGCCATTCCTTCAATGGGAGAGGAAATATTGGAAATAATAATCTGATCGCCCTCCGCAAGCCCCTTGTCGACAAAGACAAAGTCGCTGTCTTTCCAGATGACGGAAACAGGCTGGATGTGGAGAGTCTCATCAGCGGTGGCAATAAACACCTGATTGTTTTCCCGCAGGGAAGAGCGGGGAATCCGGATGACATTTTCGATTCTTTTCCCTTTAATCTCGGTTCGGACAAAATCGGCCAGCAGCAGCGGTGTTTTTTTCTTTTTCAGGCCCATGGGGTCATCGATCTCAATTAAAATTCTTGCCATCAGACCATCTTTATCAAGTTCGGACTGCAGGCTGACGATTCTTCCCTTGTGGGCGACCGGGCCGGACCAGACCTGGACAGGAGATCCTTGTCTGTTTTTTTCCGGCAGCTCGAGCCACTTCAGTTTTTCCACGGGTAGGGAAATGTCTGCCCAGAAGATGTCGGTGCCGGTTAAAATGCCAATTGATGACTGGCTTGATATTTCTGAGCCGAGATCAATATTTTTAAGCCTGACGATCCCGTTAAAAGGCGCCTTGATCACGGTTCTTTCAAGATCGATTTCAGCTTTTTCAAGCTCGGTTTCCGCCACCTGGATATCGGCGTATGATTTGGCCAGCTGGGGTTTTCTCAAGGCCAGATCCTCACTGGATTGATCAATATCATCGCTGAGCTGATTGATCAGCTCCCATTCCTTACTGGCCACGATCTGGCTGCCCTGTTCGATTCGCAGATCCGCTTTTTTCAGGGCCAGGCCGTTTTGTTTCTGTTTCTGGATCAGTTTGTAATCCGTGTCGTCAATCCGCACCAGAGTCTCACCTTTCCCGATGATGCCGCCGGGGACAAAGTCGGGATGGAGGTAAACAATCTGGCCGGAAACCCTGGCCTGGACATTGATCTCCTGGGCGGCAATGACCCTGCCAAGAGCCTTGACCGTTACATTCCTGCTGATCGGCGTAACATTCATGGTGTTGACAAGGGTCTGCATTTTTGCCGGAGGCTTTCGTTCAGCCTTGGGACTTGTCTTCAGCAAATATTGTGAAATTGCCACGCCCACCAGCAGGAGGATGAGGATCATCCCCAGCGCCAGCAATCTCTGTTTCCAGGATCTGATTGGCGCCGGCGTGTCTTTGGATATGTTGTTATGGGTTTGTTCGGTCATTAATCCCTTCCTTTTCCCTGTCACCTGCTGCTCGCAGACTTGGCGCTCGACACCTGCTGAGTCATCCAGGAACCTCCCAGAGCCTTATGAAGACGTATTCTGGCAATAATCATCTTTTCTTCGTTTATAATAATGTTCTGCTCCAACACAATAAGATTCAATTCTTCGCGCAGGACATTGATAAAATCAGTGCTGCTGTTCAGGTAACGCCGGCGCGCCTCCCTCACGGTCTGTTGAGAGAGTTTGAGCTGTTTTTTGACTGATTGCAGCGTCCGATTGTATCGATCTTCTTCAGTCAGGGCGTCCTCTACTTCCTTGATCGCGGTGAAAACGGTTTTGCCGTAAATGGCGAGGCGCTCATCCGCCACCGCCTTAGTTCGTTCAACTTCGGCTTTTCTCCGCCCGCCGTCAAAGACAGGGCCGGTGAGATTTGCAGCAAGATTGAGCAGCCAGTTGTCAAAAAGCGAGTTAATATCCTCTGACAAAGAGTTGTAGGAGGCCGTAAGCCTCAAGGCCGGCAGCCGGTCCGCTTTGGCTGCGGCGATCTCCCATTCGGCGGATTTGAGCCGCAGGCCTGCGGCACGGATATCCGGTCTTTGCGCGATGAGATCGGCGGGCAGACCAAGGGCTGGAATTGCGCCGATTTCAGGAAAAACATTTTCGTCCTTGAGTTGATTTTCCAGGGATGCGCGTCCGGTAAGAAGAGCCAGCTGGTGTTTGCTCAATTCCTGTCTGCTCTGGACGGGAATCAGGGCCTCCTCTATTCTTTCAACGACCTGCTGTTGCTGGTAAATATCCAGAGCGGTTGATTTTGCCAGGGGAAACCTCTGGATAATAACCTGGAGCAATCGTTTCTGCATCTCCAGCTGTTTGTTAAAAAGTTTCTGCTGTCTCTTATTTGAGATCAGGATGATCCAGTTTTCGCCAATCTCTCCGCTGACAGACAGCATGGCGGATTGCAGATCCCCTTCCGAGGCCTGGGCCAGGACAGCCATTGTCTGTTCTTCGGCCCGAACCCGTCCCCAGAGATCAACTTCATATCCGGCTGTGAGGCCAAGAGACCATTCGTCTCGTCCTCTCTGTCCCATCTCTTTCAATTTCTGCTCGATATACGAGCCTTGTGCTGATGCGTAGAGATCCGGATACAGGTTTGCTCCGGCTTTAACGGCAGCATAATGCGCCTGGGTCAGTCGCGCCCAGGCTTCACGGATGGAAAAGTTGTCCTCTATGGCCTGATCCATGAGTTGGTTCAGTTCAGTGCTGTTAAACTCCTGCCACCACTGGCCGGGTTGATCTGCTTTTTCTGAATAGAGAGAATAGTGAGACGGAAAATGGGCTGGCTGCTCCTGATAAAATTCCGGTTTGTAGAAAGAACAGCCGCAGAGAGCTGTTGTCAGGCTGAGGAATAAAAGAACAGCTTTCACTATTTCTCACCATCCAAATTCCGGTAATATCTGATCCCGGCCAGGGAAAAATCCGTTATGTGGCGGGCCACGCCTTCAACATCGTCAAGGTCGAGGGGGAGCTCTTTGATGTGGCGAGTCCTGCCCTTTTCGTTATAGCTTAAAAAAAGGCATTGACTGATAATGCTGTAGGTCAGCCTGGCAATCAATTTTCTGCTGCCGTTTTTGCCGTAAATTTCTCTGATCAGTTCATCCATCCTCTCTTTTTTCCGGCTGATGATATCCCTTATAATGTTTTCACTTGCCGCAGTGGGCTCGGCCATTTCTTTGGCCACCAGTTTGTAGAAATTTCCCTTCATGTCCCGGCTGAGAATCCTTTGCAGCAAAGAAAGAATGACATGATATAGTTTGACCTCGGGATTTTCCTTATGTTCAAAATTTTGCGGATAAAGTTCTTCACTCTGGGCAAATGTGTAACGCAGGACAGCCCGGTAGAGAGCTCCCTTGGAGCGAAAATGATAATTCACCGAGGCAATATTGGCCCCGGCCATTTCACATATTTCCGCAATTGAGGTATTGGCGAACCCTTTTTCAGTGAAAATGACAGCACTACTTTCCAGGAGTTTTTGTTTTGTTGTTTTCTTCTGTTGGAGAGAAGACATGACATGAACCAAAATAAAATTGATGACACAGAAAGACTTATACTGCTATCCGGCATCGAAAGTTTCACACAGACTGAAATGCATATTTTAAATGACCATTTTAAATATAGTTAAAGCAGATCGTTGAATGTGTCAAGAAATGGGTGTTTATGATACGGTTATCCTTTTTGAATTTTGAATAAGGAGGCTGAACCGCAAACACAGCTTACGTTTTTATGTTAATGGGTTAGCCAAATGTTTACATCCTGAACTGTATATGCTAATGAGTTCACATCCTTCTCCACATTAATGTCGCCTCTGTTTCGCAGGCACAAGAAAATAAGGAAAAAAAGATGACAACACAACAGATTATTTACACAATAGTTGACGAAGCACCGGCTTTGGCTACTTATTCTTTATTGCCTATTCTTCAGGCATATACCAAGGGATCCGGCCTTTCCATTGAAAAAAAAGACATCTCTCTTGCCGGAAGAATTATTGCAAATTTTCCCGACAACCTGAGTGAGGAACAGAAAGTTTTCGATTATCTCAGCGAATTGTGCAAGCTTGTTAAAATCCCTACGACCAACATCATTAAACTACCCAATATCAGTGCCTCCATTCCTCAATTAAAAGGGGCGATCAAAGAGTTGCAGGATAAGGGCTATGATATTCCGGACTATCCTGAGGAGCCCAAAACAGACGCCGAAAAAGAACTGCACGCACGATTTGCTAAAGTTCTCGGCAGCGCTGTTAATCCGGTCCTGCGAGAAGGAAATTCTGACAGGCGAGCAGCAGATTCGGTCAAGCAGTTCGGCCTGAAAAATCCCCATAGGATGATGAAAGAGTGGCCGTCTGTTTCAAAATCCAGGGTCGCCCATATGACAGAGGGAGATTTCTACGGCAGTGAAAAATCCACCACTGTTGCAAAAGCGTGCGATGTCCGGATTGAATGTGTAGTCGGTGACGGCAATATAACCGTTCTCAAAGAGCAGATACCTCTTTTAGAAGGCGAAGTTATTGACGCCTCGGTGATGAATGTTCGAGCGCTACGGCAATTTTATGCTGAGCAGATTGAAAATGCCAAAAATGATGACGTGTTACTGTCGTTACATCTGAAAGCCACCATGATGAAAGTTTCTGATCCCATCATGTTCGGTCATTGTGTTTCGGTTTTTTATAAGGATGTTTTTGCAAAGCATGCGGCTGTTATTGATGAGTTGGGAGTCAATGTAAACAACGGACTGGCTGATCTCTATGCCAAAATCGAAAGTCTGCCTGAAGCTCAGCGGAAGGAAATTGAAGCGGATATCCAGGCGGTTTACAAAGAGCAGTCTGAACTTGCCATGGTGGATTCAAGCAAAGGCATCACCAACCTGCATGTCCCCAACAATGTTATTGTCGATGCCTCAATGCCTGTCTTTATCCGAGACGGCGGCAGAATGTGGGGGCCTGACGATAAGCTGCACGACACAATTGCCATGGTGCCGGACAGGTGCTACGCGACAATTTATCAGGAAGTCGTTGAAGATTGCCTGAAAAACGGCGCATTTGATCCGGCAACAATGGGCACCGTATCGAATGTCGGCCTAATGGCGCAGAAAGCCGAGGAGTACGGCTCACACGACAAGACATTTGAAGCGCCGGCTGATGGAACCATTCGTATTGTTGACACAGCGAGCGGGGAAACCCTGCTGTCACAGCAAGTGGAAAAGGGTGATATTTACAGAGCGTGTCAAACAAAGGATGCGCCAATCCAGGATTGGATAAAACTTGCCGTCACCAGGGCAAAGGCAACCGGAGATCCTGCCATTTTCTGGCTTGATGAGAACCGGGGCCACGATGCTGAGATTATTGCAAAAGTAAACACCTACCTGCCAAATCACGACACCTCGGATCTTGACATTCGTATCCTGGATCCGATGGAGGCAATGGAGGTTTCACTGGAAAGAATCAGGAAGGGTCAGAATTCCATTTCTGTGACCGGGAATGTCCTGCGTGATTATCTGACGGATCTGTTTCCGATTCTTGAGCTGGGTACCAGTGCAAAATTACTGTCAATTGTCCCTCTGATGAATGGCGGCGGGCTGTTTGAGACAGGAGCAGGCGGTTCCGCACCAAAGCATGTCCAGCAGTTTCTGGCTGAAGGGCATCTGCGTTGGGATTCTCTCGGTGAATTTTGTGCTCTTGTCCCATCATTTGAGCATATTGCCGCTACCTTCAACAATGAAACAGCTACACTTCTTGCTGAAACTCTTGACCAGGCAATCGGTAATTTTTTAGAAAATGAGAAATCCCCTTCCAGGAAGGTGGGCGAGCTCGATACCCGGGGCAGCCATTTTTACCTGGCCCTTTATTGGGCCCAGGCACTCTCCGAGCAGAGCAAAGACGCAGAGATTCAGGCACGTTTTGCGGAAGTAGCCAAAAAACTTGGTGACAATGAGGAAAAGATTATCGAGGAGATGACCGCTGCTCAGGGACAAGCCATGGATATTGATGGTTATTACCGGTCTGATCTGGAAAAAACCACCAAGGCCATGCGCCCCAGCTCAACCTTTAATGCCATAGTTGACGGGATCTAAGTTCAGCGAAATATTCGTTTAACCCGTCTGGCATTTGAACCGTAGGGGCAACCATGGTTAAAACATGCCATGGACATCAGGCATTATGCGTAGGTTGGGTTGAGTTTCGCCGATAAGCGAGCTTGCGAGACTCGAGACCCAACATTATTACTAAAAATCCATCTTGAAGCTCATGACCCCTTCTTCGTAGCCGCTTTTTATTTTCAGTTCCGAATGGTTAAAAATGGCCTGCATCCTCTTGTTGCGCGGGAGAACCTCGGCCGTAAAGCCGGCAATACCGTTACTCTTGGCGATGTTGATCAGATGGTTGTAGAGGAATTTTCCCAGGCCACGGTTCTGCCAGTCATCCCTGACCACAAAGGCCACTTCGGCCATGTTATTTCGTTCATCCAGATAATACCGTCCCACCGCGATGATGTCGTCGCCATGGGCCTCGGGCACCGTGCCGACGATGGCAACATCCTTTCTGTGGTCGATATAGACAAAGTTTTTAATCTGCTGATGGCCGAACTCTTGATGGCCGCTCATGAAGCGGTAGTAGATGGTTTCCTGGGACAGATCGTAGAGCAGGTCCCGCATGCTTGCCTCGTCGGTTGGCTGGATTGAGCGGAAATTGACCTGGGTGCCATCGTCCAGAACCAGGGATGTTTTTGTCGCCTCCTGGGGGACGATGACAAATTTATCCTCAACATCGGCAAACTCGGCGGGCAGGTATTTGGCTTCCAGGGCTTCTTTAAACAGCTGCTCCCGATAATCGGGATGGGCGATACTAATCAGGGCCAGAACCCGGTCCTGGATGCATTTGCCGTGGAGATAGGCAACGCCGTATTCGGTAACCACATAATGAACCGATCCCCTGGGGATGACCACCCCGGAACCGGCCTGCAGCCTGGAGACAATACGGGATCGTTTGCCCTCACTGGCCGTGGAGGGCAGGGTGATAATAGGCTTTCCTCCCCTGGAATCGGCCGCGCCCCGGTTAAAATTAACTTGGCCGCCGATGCCGGAGTAAAAGCGGCCTTCTTCTGAATCCGAACAGATTTGGCCGGTGAGATCAACCTCCAGGGCCATATTGATGGAGACCATGTTGTTCAGTTTGCGGATCGTACTGGGGTCGTTGACATATTCTGTGGGGCGGAAGGAAAAAATCGGGTTGTTGTTGACATAATCGTAAATCTTCGGGGTTCCCATACAGAAACTTGTCACCACCTTTCCCCGGTCAATGGTCTTGTTTTTTCCGGTCACCACCCCGGATTCAATCAGGTCAATCATGGCATCGGTGATCATTTCAGTGTGGATGCCGAGATCCTTTTTGTCCTTTAAGAATTCAATCACGGCCTGGGGAATCCGTCCCACTCCAGGAATCCGGCCAAGCCCCAGCTCCAGGGTGGCGCCGTTTGGAATGAGAGAGGCGACATGGGCGGCGATTTCTTTGCTGCTTTCATGAATTGGATGGCTTTTTCTTTCAATCAGCGGCTGGTCCACCTCCACCAGCAGGTCAATGTCATAAATGTCAATGAGACTGTCGCCCCTGGTCCAGGGCATCTCTGGGTTGACTTGGGCAATGACCAGGGTAGCGTTTTCAGCCGCGCTTTTGACGATATCAACTGAAATACCGAGGCTGACCATGCCCCTTTCATCCGGCGGCGTTACCTGGATGAGTGCGACATTCAGGGGCAGCTGTCCGGAATCAAAGAGTTTGGGGATATCAAACATCAGGATGGGTGTGTAATGCCCCATACCGGTCTGGATGTAATCCCGGATCCTCTGGCCGATGAAAAAACTGTTGACCCGAAAGCTGCCGGCGTATTCGGGCTTGGTATAGGGGGCGTCTCCCTTGGTCAGGAGCTGGACGATCTCAACATCGGCAAGGGTGCCGGCCCGATCGGCCATGGCCTGAACCAGTACCGTGGGTTCGCCGCAGCCGGTGCCGACAAAGACCCTTTGCCCTGATTTGATCCGGGCCACGGCCTTGGCCGGAGTTGTGAGCATGTCACTGTATGTTTCCTGCCAGTTTTCCTTCATCATCTGCTCGTCCTCCCCATGGTATTGAGTTCATCAAGTGTCATTCTGGCGTCCACGACCATAGGTTCATTATCAGTGACGATCAGGGGGTTGATGTCAAGCTCCCTGATCTGCGGAAAGTCAGTGGTCAACTGGCTGATACGCTGCATACAGTTGGCAATGGCGCTGATATCGACTCCTTTCTGGCCGCGTTTGCCCTCCAGCATCTCGTATGAGCGGGTTGCTTTCAACATCTGGATGGCCTCGCTTTCGGTAATCGGAGCCAGATGGAAGGTGACATCCTTCATGACCTCGACGAAAATACCGCCCAGACCGAACATCAACATGGGGCCGAATTGTTCATCCCGATGCATGCCGATGATGACCTCCAGACCCTTGTCAGCCATTTTTTCGACAAAAACTCCTTCAATCACGGCTTCCGGTGCTTTCTGGCGGGTACGCATCACCATCAGGTCAAAGGCGTCTTCCACCTGGGCGGGGTTTGTCAGGTTGAGCTTCACGCCGCCAAGATCGGTCTTGTGGATAATGTTGGGGGAGACAATTTTCATGGCCACTGGAAAACCGATCATCTGGGCAATCTCAACGGCATCTTCGGTTGATGAGGCCAGCCTGCCTCCCGGTGTGTTAAAACCATAGGCCTTGAGGATATCCTTTGCCCGGACCTCCCCCAGAAAGAGACGGTCTGTCTGCTGGTGGCGGCGGATGATGCGCTCCACCTTGCGTCGATTGACACGGAAACGGGTAACCCGCCGGGGCGGCCTGTTGCGCCAGAGGGCATATTCATGCATGGCCCTGAGCGCGTCAACCGCCCGTTCCGGAGAATCGTAATCCGGCAGTCCGGCCCTGGCCAGTTCGTCTCTGCCCGACATAACCTCAGTTCCGCCCATGAAGGCGGCCACAACCGGCTTGGATCCATCTATCTCTTCGGCAATGGCCTTGGCCGTAGCCGCCGGTTGGGTCATGGCCTGGGGGGTCAGAATGACAACAATACCATCCACCGATTCATCAGCCTGGCCCACTTTGACAGCTTCGGCATACCTTTCCGGGTCGGCATCTCCCAATACATCAATGGGATTGCCGATACTGGCTGCCCTGGGCAGTTTATCTTTCAGGGCCGAGGCGGTATTGATGTCAAGTTCCGCCACCTCAAGGCCGGCTTTTTCAACCGTGTCCGCCGCCATGGTGCCAGGTCCACCGGCATTGGTAATAATCAGAATTCTTTTTCCCTTGAGCAGGGGCTGCATTGAAAATAATGCCGCATAATCAAACAGGGCATCAAAGGTGTCGGCCCTGATCACACCGGATCGTTTAAAGGCAGCGCCGTAGGCAGTTTCCGAGCCGGCCAGCACTCCGGTATGAGAGGCTGCGGCCTTCTGGCCTGCCGGGGTTGTGCCGGATTTAAGGATGACCACGGGCTTTCCGGCAGAGGCTGTTTCTGCGGCCTTGATAAATTCATCACCGTTGATGATATCTTCAAGATATCCAACAATCACTGTGGTGTCGTCATCGTTTGCCAGCTCATTAAGCATGTCCACTTCGGAAATATCTGCCTTGTTGCCGATGCTGACCAATTTCCCCAGACCCAGATGACGGCTCGCCGCCAGGTCAAGCATGGCCGTGCACAGGGCTCCAGATTGGGAAAAAATGGAAATTCCACCTTTTTCAGGCATAAATCCGGCAAATGAGGCGTTGAGACCGACAGTGGTGTTGATCAAGCCCAGACAGTTGGGGCCAAGGAGCCGGGCCGAGCCAGAACGGCAGATGTCACGGACCGCCTCCTCGAGTTTGCGGCCTTCTTCTCCGGTCTCCTTGAATCCCGCTGAAATGACCATGACCGCCTTTGCCTTTGCCTTTATGGCATCTCGTGTTGCCTCAATAACGAATTTACTGGGGATGACGATAATGCAGAGATCCACGCCCTGTCCGTATTCGGCCAGACTTTTATGGCAGGGAAGATCAAGGATTGTGTCGGCAGAGGGATTAATGGGGATGACCGTGCCGCTGAAATCTCCGGTCAGCAGGTTTTTCAGGATGTCATGTCCCACCTTGCCCGGGGTTCTCGAAGCGCCGATGACGGCAATACTCTCCGGGTTAAAAAGTTTTTCAAGCATGATACAGGCCACCTCTTTTCGTTGATGAACCGTTGATCTGATGTTTGACTATCTGAATGGGGAGTCGTGATGAAAGTATTCAAAAAGACTTAATTTATCTTTGAATAATTATAGAAGAATAGTCAATTGATATTTTGAAATAATCGAATGTTTTTCTGAAGTTGACTGCATTCGTTTCCATCATGATGATTGGATTGATATGGTTTCTGAAATTCGGAGCGGAATCTATCCCCAGCTGGAACGAGACCCCTTCCGATGTCCGGATTCAGCCCATGTTTTCCATTTTGCCGTTTAATTATGCTAACATGGGCCTTGTGGCTGACTTTCGGTTTACTGAAATGGCTGCGCTGGGGTTGAGAATGTTTCAGTCAGAGGTTGTTATGGTGTAAGGTTGAGGTGAAACTGCAAATCTGTTTATTACGCATACTTAGGAATAAGCAGCAACCTGCTGCTTGCCTGCCAACTGATTAATCTTCGTACTGGCAAATCTATTTGACTACTCATATTTTATCCCCTAAAATTTGACAATATCGTATCTTTTGGTGTTTACGGAAAATATCAACTTAAGCTTAATGCTTAATCAAATAAGGTTGCCAATGGCTACATTGAAACAAATATGGTTTTATTTGTCTCGAAATTTTCCCATATAACCAAGGAGTTTGTTTAAGCCTCTTTCTTCGTAACTCACTTTCAGATGCGGAATTGAATAAAATAATAAACATCATTATTCGACAATAATTTTTAACTCAAGCAGGAGGCAAAAACTACCGAACAATTGCATACCCCATGCATACGCAAACCTGCACTGATTTTGAAGGAAATACAGGCAAGTTTGTTAGCGAAGATTTAGCGGGGCGACTATGCGGTAGTTAACCTAGGAGGAGGATTGAACCATGTTTCAAGAAGATCGTAATTATAACAAATTTACATGGGAAGACTTGGGCGATATTGAACAGGGTAGACCTAATTTGGGGATGTCAGTTCCCGTTTTAGCGTATCGGTTACTCCAATACACCTTGCGTGACGTGCTCATTACAGAGTTTGGTGTAGATAAAACAAACGAAGTAATCATCAAGGCCGGAAGATTAGCCGGATTTCATTTCTGTGAGAACATGTTGAACAAAGAATTAGATTTTAACGGTTTTGTCGCTGAATTACAGCAGACATTAAAGGAACAGAAGATTGGAATTTTGAGGGTAGAAAAGGTTAACCTGGAACGTCTGGAAATGACGTTGACTGTTGCTGAAGATTTAGATTGTTCCGGTCTGCCATTTACGGATGAAGTGGTTTGTCAATATGATGAAGGCTTTATTGCCGGCATTTTGGAGGCATATACAGGAAAAGCCTTTCTGGTAAAGGAAATCGATTGTTGGGCAAGTGGAGATAGAGTTTGCCGTTTTGATGTGAGGCTGAAGTAAGGATGTCACATGATTGAAGAAGTTATTGAAAAACTTTCCATACTTTTGCAAGGCAAAATCCCGGATAAGATTGACGATGGAGAGATTGCTGATGCAAGTAAACAAAAACTTGCAAGGTTGGTGAACCAACTTGTTGATGTCATGCAAGAAACCCATGATTTCATTAATCCCTTATCAAGAGGGGAATTAGAAGAGATTAAAATTGCGTCAAATAATTTTTTTGCATCACCCTTCAAGGAATTGCATTCCCGCTTGCTTCATCTGACCTGGCAGGCTAAAGAAGTTGCAAATGGTGATTTTAGCCAACGAGTCGATTTTATGGGGGATTTTTCTGCAGCATTTAACTCTATGATTGTTTCTCTCGATAATAACGAAAAGCTGCTCAAGAGGAAAATTGATGAGCGGCACAAAGCAGAAAAAGAGGCAAATGAAGCAAGAGAACGTCTCGATGTGACATTACGTTCTATTGGCGATGGAGTTGTTGTCACAGATCTTGATGGTAAAATCGTTTTAATCAACAAAATCACTGAGCAGCTGACAGGCGTGAGCCAGGAGGAAGCCGTTGGCCGTCTGAATCAGGAAATTTTTAATATTATTAATGAAAAAACCGGCAAACCCTGTGAAAATCCAGCTACCAAGGTTCTTGCCACAGGAAAGATCGTCGCCTCGGCAAATCACACTGCCCTTATTGCCAGAGATGGCACACAGTATAGTATTAAAGACAGTGGTGCGCCAATTTATGATAACGAAGATAAAATAATCGGTACAGTCCTTGTTTTTCGGGATGTGACTGAGGAAAAAAGAACAGCAGAGGAATTGTTCAAGGTAAGAAAACTTGAATCAGTCGGAGTGCTGGCCGGCGGCATTGCCCACGATTTCAATAATCTACTTACCGTTATTCTCGGCAATATCGAACTGGCTGGAATGTCAATTGATTCCACTAGTGAGACGTATCTTCTCCTGCAAAATGCGAAAAAAGCGTCTATAAAGGCACAAAACCTGACTCAAAAACTTCTTACCTTTTCCAAAGGCGGAGATCCGGTTAAGCAGACATCTTTGATAGGCAAAATCATCATTGATTCCGCAGAGTTTGAACTTCGCGGCAGTTCTGTAGTATGCGATTACAACATTCCGGACGATTTATGGAAGGTCGATGTTGATATCGGTCAAATGGGCCAGGTCATTCAGAATATCATCTTGAATGCCCGTCACGCCATGGCTGAAGGCGGAGTAATTGACGTATCATGTGAAAATATTGCTGACATCAAAAAGGAAACAGTTTCATTGCCGGGTCAAAAATACATCAAAATTACCATTGCTGATACTGGCTCAGGTGTCCCGAAAGAATATATTGATAGAATTTTTGATCCATATTTTTCCACCAAACAAACTGGAAGCGGTCTTGGCTTGGCAGTCTGCCATTCAATTATCAGTAAGCATGACGGAAATATGTCCGTAAAATCATTGGAAGGCAAAGGAACAAACTTTACAATATACCTGCCTGCCTCATTGCAAAGCGGTCAAGACACCCGTACCTCTGAGGAGGATTTTGCTGAGACAGAAAGGAAGACCCGCATTCTGGTCATGGACGATGAAACTATGGTCCGTGATGTGGCCAAACAGATGCTTGAGAGGCTGGGCCATGAAGTTGTTTTGGCCGAAAATGGGCATAAGGCAATTGAATTATACAATGAGTATTTCAAAAGCGGTCGTTCTATTGATGTTATTATTATGGATTTGACTATACAAGGCAGCATGGGTGGCAATGACGCTGTACAGGAAATACTGCGAATCAATCCAGAGGCTAAAGTTGTCGTGGCAAGCGGATCTTTAAACGATTCTATTATGGCCAATTATCAGGAGCATGGCTTTAAATCCTCAATTGCCAAACCATTTCAAATGGCTGCATTGAACAAAACAATAAATACTATTTTGGAGTAGATACTGAGTCAGATTCCTACGCAGCTGTTTGTGAGCCAGCCATGAGCCAACATCAGGCCGGCATTGCGTATTCACCCTCTCCTCATCGTGCCAGGTCCGGCGGTTTCTATTCGTTTTTTTTGTCAATCTTTTCAAATTTCTGGATATCACGGGCAAAACGGAACAGTCCGGCCTCTACCCGGCCATTGACCGACTCTTCCGGATAGTTACCGTCATCGTCACGCTCACCGGCAGGTACACCGGTAAGAATCTCAATGGCCTCGTCTACGTTTGTCACCGGATAGACGAAAAATTTTTCCTCACTAATAGCTTGAACCACTTCTTTTTTCAGCATCAGGTGCCTGACGTTTGTGGCCGGGATGATGACACCTTCCTTACCGGTCAACCCCCGTTGGTTACAGACATCAAAAAAGCCTTCGATCTTTTCGTTAACGCCGCCAATGGCCTGTACCTCTCCCTGCTGGCTGACCGAGCCGGTAATGGCCATGGACTGTCTGACCGGAACCTCGGCCAGGGAAGAAAGCAAGGCACAGAGCTCACCGCAGGATGCGCTGTCACCCTCGATATCGCCGTATGACTGTTCAAAGACCAGGCTGGCCCGGAGTCCCAGCGGTATGGTGCGGGCATAGCGCGAGCTGAGAAAAGAATCAAGAATCATCACCCCTTTGGAATGAATGGGGCCGCCCAGTTCCACCTCCCGTTCAATATCAACAACTCCGCCTTTCCCGGGCCGGGTCAGAGCAGTGATACGGCTCGGGCAGCCAAAGGAATCACTGCCGAGCAGGATCACGGAAAGACCGTTGACCTGTCCCACCTTTTCTCCCGAGGTTTCAATATGACGGATGCCCTGCTCAATGGCCTCGAACATTCGGTCTTTGATCCGGCCTCCCCGCTTTCGGTAAGCAGTCAACGCCTCCTCGATTTCCATAGACTCAATATATTTCTTCTCCTTTTGTCGGGCCAGATAATCCGCCTCTTTGATCAGGTCGGCAAATTCCCGGATGTGCAGGGAAAGTTTCTCTCGGTCTCCCGCTTCCCTGGCCGCCTGTTCAATCACTCTGGCCACGGCTGTCCGGTGCAGGGGCAGCAATTTTTTATCCCTGGCGAGACTGGCAAGAAGCGCTGCGAAAAGTTGCTGGCTTTCATCAGTACGGTTCATGCTATGTTCAAAATCCGCCTGCACCTTGAAAAGGGATTGAAATTCAGGATCGTGGTAGTTGAGACGATAGTAGATTAAAGGGTCGCCAATGAGGACAACCTTGGTCTGCAGGGGAATGGGTTTTGGTTCCAGGGTAACCGTGCTCATCAGGCCCAGAAGGCGCTCCACCGGTTCGATGCGGATCTGCTGGGCCCTGAGAGTCCGCTTGAGCCCCTCGTAGGCAAAGGGCTGAATCAGGAGTCTTCTGGCATCAAGAATGAGATAGCCATCATTGGCCTGGTGGAGAGAGCCGGGCTTGATCAGGGTAAAATTGGTGGTCAGCATTCCCATCTCGGCCTTATGTTCGATTCGGCCATGGAGGTTCTGATAAGTGGGCATGTCTTCATAGACCACCGGCGCTCCCTCATTTTCATGAGTCACCAGCACATTAACCTCATACTGTTTGAAGGAAGGCGCAGATGAAACAAGGGGAAAGAAAATTTCACTTTGCTTTCCCGAGGAGGGCAGGAAGTCATCAACCCGTTCGGTAATTTCCTTTTCGACATTGTCCAGGTAATCGATGATTTTTTCTTGATCCTTATACTTGGCTTTCAGCGTATCAATCAGGTGCGAAACCGCCAGTCCGGCTGTTTCCTTTTTCAGCTTCCGGCTCTGCTCTTCCGCGTTCCGTTTCAGGATGCTGATCTCATGAATAGCCTGCTGCAGATCCGACTGGACTTTCTTAATCGCCTTTTCGATTTCTTTTTGGACTTCCTCGGGCAGCTTGCGAAAGGCTTCCGCATCCAGCGTCGTGCCGCTGCCGTCTATGGGGGCGAACAGGATTCCCTGTTCACCCCTGACCACCGAGATACTTTCCTCCCTGGCCCTCTCATCAACACCACTGTACAGCTTGTCAATCTTCTGCTGCATATTCTCATTGATCGTCTTCTTGCGGGACCGGTAATCCTCTCCTTCAAAGACAGCGGGAATGGTGGTTCTCAGCATGTCGATCAGGTCATGCATCTCCTGTTTGAAGACCAGAGACTTGCCTGATGGAAACTCAAGGGGTAAGGGCTTGTGGGGATGATTGAAGTTATGGACATAACACCAGTCATTTGGAGTCTGCTCATGGCCGGCCTTTTCGTTGATAAAGGATTGAACAACGCTGTGGCGGCCGGATCCTTCAGGACCGATAACAAAAAGATTAAAACCCTGGTGGCGTATGCCGATGCCGAAATCAACGGCCTCAAGGGCGCGGTTCTGGCCGATGAACCGGGTCAGCTCTTCCACTTCCTCGGTTGTTTCAAAGGCAAATTCTTGCGGATCACAATGATGATAGGCCTCGTCGGCTGTAATGGAACGAATGGTCATGTTTTTTCCTTTTTTGTTCACAGTCATTCAGTCGTTATGTCACCATTTCCAGTGATGGACACGATAGAAACTTACATATTTGATCTAACATGTCTCTCATTCTTGATGCTATGCAAATTTATATGAAGTACCAAAAAAATACTGATGTCCAGGTGCTGCTTAAGCTATCAGCGATAATAACCCTATTTTGCTGTTATGAGTCAACCCTACGTATTCGGCCACTGTTGATCACAATCGGTCAAAACTATTACAACGCATTATTCTTACCATTATTGCGTTTTCAGTAACGCTTTCAACGTGAATGGTATCCATTGATAAACTTCTTGATTTATGGCAATTAAATGAAGAGGTGTTTATAGTTTTACAGAGAATCAGACCTGCCGTAATACAGAGACGGAAAGCCACGGATCTATGCGGGTCTATAAAAATCGCCGGGCTGCCATTTGCAGAAGATAATCCGGCTATTTTGCTTTGTATTTCAGACTTGTTTGTTCTTCATTACGTTCAGCATGCTGGAAAGGAAGCACTTTCAAAAAATAGGGGGATAATGATGCAAAAACAATATGGAAAGTCTTTGTTACTGTCTGCTGTAATACCCATTTTGTTAATGCTACAGTCAGTTGTATCTGCAGCTGACAGGGTTGTGGTTATCACCCTTGGTGGCGAGGTTGCCGTAGGTAATGCGACGGCTGCTGATGTGGTAAAGGGCAAGTCATTTTCCAGTAAGGCAGCGGGCAAAGGGGTGACCGGAACGCTTGTACTTCCACCCTGCGCCCAATCCTATACTAATTCCAACGGCATGACCTTTAACCTCATTCCCGCCGGCACCTTTACGATGGGCAGTCCTGCTGACGAACCGGGTCGAAGTTCTATTGAAACTCCGCACCAGGTCACACTGACGGCATCGTATTACATGCAGACAACGGAGGTAACGCAGAAGCAGTGGCAGGATGTGATCGGCAATAATCCGGCTACCAATAACATTGGTGATGAGTATCCTCTGGAAACCCTGAACTGGTTTGAAGCGGCTTATTTTACAAACGCTTTGTCACAGGCGGAAGGGAGGAGTGAATGCTACACCTTGACCGGATGCTCAACGAATCCCGGTAATGGTATGGACTGTACAGACGTGAGCAGAAACCCCACCTGCACCGGCTACCATTTGCCCACCGAGGCAGAGTGGGAGTATGCGGCCCGTGCCACTACAACCACAGCTTATGCTAATCCGTACAGCTTTGATTCGGATAATACCGAAGAAAACACTGGTTTTAATTCCAACCTTCATGCCATGGGTTGGTATAGTTACAATGGCGCCATGCAAAACAGCAGTAATATACCTGCCTATCCAGACGGCACCAAACCGGTGGCGCAAAAGCAGGCCAATCGTTGGGGGCTCTATGATATGCACGGCAATGTGTCGGAGTGGTGTCAGGATTACTATAAAAAAGATTATTACACCGATCCAGGCAACAACCTTGATCCCCAAGGCCCTGTTGACGGCCCAGATCACGTGTTTCGCGGCGGTAGCTCGACCAACGCCGCCAAGTATGTGCGCTCGGCGAGCCGACACCACACCTGGCCGAGTAGCCTGGGCAACGGCCTGGGGTTCCGGCTTATCCTGCCTCAAGGTCAATGAGATCGGTGGGGTACTACACATGAAAGTAGGCAGGTGCAGACCGTGACAGCCCGGAGGGATGGAAGGGGCTAGGCTAGGCTGGTTTCATGCCTAGCATTTGCATTATTTTAATAAATCAACTGCTGCTTTACGATAGAGTTCCGCCCCGCCAACCATAATCACTTGAACACCTACCCCACTTGACCTTCCTGTTAAAATGTTTCTGCGAATATGAACCTGCGACCATTATTCGGGACTTCAGCCGCAATATTCGGCGGGTCATTAGATTTACAAAGTAGAATTGAATTAATACGTCATCCGAACCCGGCCGCAATCCGGACAGACCCAGGTCGGCCCATTACTGATCCCCCAAATATTTTCCTGGAAGCACTCATCACAAATCTCAAAACCGCAGGGACAGTTGCGGCAATAAGGCAGGGTTTTCCGGCAGCAGTGGCATTGGTAATCCTTGCCTTTTCGCCGTCTTCTGGAATAGGACATTTTTTTATCACCCATGGACAATGTCCCTTTTGGCCAGTTCGGATTGTAACCAATCGAGAAAACCCTTGCTTGCGGCAAGCACGGGCGTGGCAATAATCTCCGGCGTGTCATAGGGGTGAAGTTCAAGAATAATTTTCTCTATCTCCGAATAATTTTTCCTGAAAGTTTTGGCGGTACAGACATATTCTCTTTCCTGTTCAATCTTTCCCTTCCAGTGGTAGGTGCTGGTAATCGGGCCGGAAATCTGCACACAGGCCGCCAATCTTTCAGCGACAAGCCTTTCGGCGATTTGCTCGCCAACCTCCGCTGTACCCACCGTGGTCACAACCTGAACAAATTCGGTCATCCTGCCACTCCTGCTTTTTTAAATTCTCCAAAAATAAATCTCACCTGACTTTTCCGTAGCCATCAAATTTGCCGGTATGCTAAAAAAAACGAGACGAACGCATGAATCTCTTTTAACATAAACAAATCTTATAGATACGAATCATTTTTGTAACTTCTCAATAAGTGTTGGCAATCTATGAAAAAATCCCCCTCAATCCCCCTTTGATAAAGGGGGAGGTTGTCGGTATGCCAACACTTATTGAGAAGTTACTCATTTTTCACAATTATAATCACTTAACCAAATTACTGACAATATTTTTGCGGAGTGTTTTATGTTACTTGCCGTTGACGTAGGCAACAGCCATATGGTTCTTGGCCTTTTCAGGGAAGCTGACCTGCTATGGGACTGGCGGGTCAAGACAGACAGGGACTGCACAATTGACGAGCTGGCTGTCCAGTTACAGACACTTTTTCTTTTACAAAATATCTCCTTTGCCGATATCAGCGGCATCATCATCGCGTCGGTGGTACCGCCGATTAAATCCGCCTGGTCTTCTTTTTCGCAAAAATATTTAAACCTGGTCCCACTGGTGGTTTCTGCCAGTGGTTTTAAGACAGGGATGAAAATCCTCACCGACAACCCCGGTGAGGTGGGCGCCGACCGTATTGTCAACGTGGTTGCCGCTTACAATCGTTATCCCCAGCCCCTTATCGTTGTTGATTTCGGCACGGCAACAACCTTTGACTGTGTTTCCGGTCAGGGTGATTACATTGGCGGAGCGATTGCCCCAGGGCTGGCAATCTCACTGGCCGCCCTGGGAAGAAAAACGTCCAAACTTCCTGAAATCGACATCTCATCTCCTCCGGATAAACCCATTGGTACCAACACCGTGGCAGCAATTAAATCAGGCGTTCTGTATGGTTATGGTGGTCTGGTGGAAGGACTGGTCAAAGAAATAAAAAAACAGTTTTTGCCAGAGCGTCCCAAGGTCATAGCCACGGGAGGCATGGCCGAACTCATTGCCCCCTACGCGCCCGCGATAAAAAAAGTCGATCCTATGCTGACCTTAAAGGGTCTGCAGCTACTCTATGAAAAAAACAGCTAATCCACCATCAGACCCGCTTTTGCCGCCTGGACTGAAGAAAGGTGACACAATCGGCCTGGCCCCATTGGCAGGACCATGGGACGTCCAGAAGTTTTCCGCTGGAATCAGATTCCTTACTGATCTGGGTTTTAAAATCAGATTACCACCGGATTCCGGCCAGAGTTTTCCTTACCTGGCAGGCTCAGACCAATACCGGCTGGACTGTTTTCATGAACTCTGGCGTGACCCGGAAGTTTCGGCCATTATGGCTGTCCGGGGAGGATACGGCTGTCTGCGCCTGATCGATGCCATTGACCTTGATCTGATCAGAAAACAGCCAAAAATCCTGATCGGCTTCAGCGATGTGACCGTATTGCTGAACGGATTATACCGCCATACCGGACTTATTACCTTTCACGGCCCCATGCTGACCACTCTTGCCGGCATGGACAAAGAGTCGACGGAGAAATTTCTTTCATGCCTCACCCATCGGGAGACACCGACTCTGCGGCCAGACCGGTTAAAAATCCTGCGTAGGGGGTCAGCCAGGGGGCGTCTGCTTGGCGGCAACCTTACCATTCTGAGTCATCTTATCGGAACGCCGTACGAACCGTCTCTTACGGACTCGATTCTTTTTATTGAGGATATTGGCGAGCAGCCCTACCGCATTGACCGAATGCTGACCCAGCTCAAACTGGCAGGACGACTTGAGGGAATTTGCGGTCTAATACTGGGAGATTTCACGAATTGCGGCAATATCGAACTGATCTGGAACAGGGTACTGGAACTCTTTGGGGACCAAATTCCAATCTGGTCCAATTTTCCGGTTGGCCACGGAGAACAGAACATAATCCTGCCGCTTGGAATTGAGGTTGAAATGGACAGCGAGAGCGGTTCACTTCTTTTTTGCCAACCTTGTATCAGAGAATGATTTTTCGGCCATTTTCCGTAACCTCAATAAGTGGCGGCAACCTATAAACAAATCCCCCTTAATCCCCCTTTGCTAAAGGGGGAAGTTGTTGGTATACCACCACTTACTGAGGTTGCCATTTTACCTTATGCCGTCTTCATCAAATCGGCCACGGCCTGCTGGACAGTCTCCGCCAGTTCCTGCTTCTGTTTAAGATTAAAGCCTCTGGTATCAATGGGTTTTCCAACCCGAATGACAATGCTACCCGGCCGAACCATGCATTTTCCCTTGGCCAGAATTTCATGGGTTCCCATAATGGCCACGGGAACAAGGGGTACCCCGGCCTTGATGGCAAGGTACATTCCTCCCGGCTTGAACGGCTTCAACTGTCCGTCCCAGCTGCGGGTTCCTTCGGGAAAAATAATGACCGAGGTACCGTCGCTGATTCGTTTCGCCGCTTTCTTCAAACTCAGCAGAGCCTTACGGCCATGAGAACGGTCAATGGAAATATGTCCGGCCTTGCGCATGGCCGAACCAAAAAGTGGAATACGAAACAGTTCTTTCTTGGCCAGCCAGCGGAAATCGGTCTTGAAATACCCCTGCAGGGCAAATATATCAAACTGACTCTGGTGATTTGCTGCAAAAATATAGGGTTGTTCCGCGTCCAGTTGTTCCTTCTCTTCCACTGCGACGGAAACACCGCTTGCAGCTAAAATGCACTTGGCCCAGGTTCGGGGAAAAACGACGACCTTTACCGGAGGCCAACGCAAAAAAAAGATGGCAACAAGAGTGGCCAGACTGGCCAACGGGGTGAGAAACGAAATCAGGATGAGGACAAACAGCCCTCTGAAAAAATTGACGATTATCATTGAAAAGATTACACATTAAAAGGTGGTGTTTTTGTAACTATTCAGCAAATGTAAAAATATTACGAAAAACTCGGTCTGTAACTGTTCAGATGTGCTTCATATCGAAGTCTACGCTTATCTCGTTCATTTCGGAGTCTCCGCTTACCTGGGCTTTGAACGGTAAGCGAAGC